>JAUSPL010000223.1 GCA_030656535.1 Gemmobacter sp. | reverse complement strand
CGAACTCGAGGCCGCGCTGACCGCAGAAGAACGCGCCCGGCTGGCCGAGGCTGCGGCTGCACAGGCCTTGCGCGATCGTTTGGCACAGGCGGACACGCAGTTGACCGAACAAGAAACCGCGCGTCTGACCGAGGCTGCGGCGGCGCTTGCGTTGCGCGAACGTCTGCGCAGCGCGGATACCGAATTGACCGCAATGACCCTGGCACTGGAAGCGCAGCGCAAGCGGGCCGAGGACACCCTGACCTTGCTTGCGGCGGCGAATGCCGCCCGCGCGGATCTGGACCTCCGGCTTGCGGCTGCGGTGCTGGCGCAAGGCAAGACCGAGGCAGAGCTTGCAGCCCTGCGTGCCAGCGCCGGGACCAGTGCGGAAATCGAGGCGCGTCTGGCCAGTGCCTTGGCCGCGCAAGTGGCCGCCGAAGCCGAGGCAACGCAGGCCCTGTCGGCAGCGCAGGAACGTGCCGCGCTGTTGGCCACCGCGCAGTCCGCCCTGGCGTCCGAGCAGGAAAAAACCGGCCAGCAGGCGCGGCAGGTTGCGTTGCTGAATGAACAAGTGGCCGCGTTGCGCGGGCAGTTGGGCAGCCTTCAGGCGCTGCTTGATGCGGCAGCAGGTCAGGATGTCGCCGCGCGGGTGCAGCTTGAATCGCTGGGCAGTCAGTTGAATTCCGCGTTGGCGCAGGTCGCGTCAGAACAAAAAAGACGTGCCGAGCTTGAGGCGGCGGAACGCAAGCGGCTGGAGGCCGAGGCCCAGCAACTGGAACGGTTCCGGTCAGAATTCTTCGGTCAGTTGCGCGATGTTCTGGCCGGGCGTGACGGGGTGCGCATCGTTGGCGACCGGTTCGTGTTTTCATCCGAGGTGCTGTTTCAGCCGGGCGCAGCCGACCTTGCGCCCGAAGGTCAGGCGCAGATTGCGCGCGTAGCCTCGATCTTGCGCGACGTGGCGGATGACATTCCGGCTGGCATCGACTGGATCTTGCGGGTGGATGGCCATACCGACAATGTCCCTTTGACCGGGCAGGGAGCGTTTGCGGACAACTGGGAATTGTCGCAAGCGCGCGCTTTGTCGGTTGTGCGGTTCATGCAAGACGATCTGGGCTTTCCACCTGATCGGATGGCTGCGACCGGGTTTGGCGAATACCGCCCGGTGGCCGAAGGGTCCTCGGCCGAGGACCGGGCGCAGAACCGTCGCATCGAACTGAAGCTGACGGAACGGTAACGCGGTCCTTGGCCCGGCCGCGTGTCAAGGCGCCCTCAGCCCAAGCGTGGCAATTTACGGGCGCGGCTCTGGGTCGGGCATGCGTGGCGGGTGGTGGCGGATCGCGGCGGCGATCCGGGCGGCACTGTCTGACAGGGGGTTGTCTGCGGCTGTGACCAGCACGATGGGTGCACCTGGGCCTGCGTCCGCAATCGGGCGGGTGGTCAGAGGACGGCCATCGGGGCTTTGGTTCGGGGCGGGCCGGGTATAGGACAACCCAACCCCAAGCCCGTTTGCCGCAAAACTGCGCATCAGATCAAGCGTCGCGGTGCGGTGCGCGATGACGGGCTGCAACCCCTGTTGGCCAAAAAGCGCACGAATATGCCCGAGGCTTGGCCCCTGATCCGCAAGGATCAGGGATTGCCCCGCCAACTGCGCCAGACTGACCGTCGCTTGTGCCGTCAACGGGTGACCCAGCGCCAGCACCGCATGGGGCGCCACGCGGGTCAGTTCGTGCCGCACAAACCCCGCGTCCAAGCCCAGATCCCAACTGATCGCAAGATCCGCGCGACCCCGGCGGATGGACTCGGCCAAGGGTTCAAAACCCGCCACTTCTGGCGTGACGGGGATTTCCGGGCAATCGGTTGCAAGCCGGACCAGCAACGGCGCCAGCAGGACAGGGGCAAGGTCTTCAAAGCAGATCAACCGGACCGGCGCTGCGGGACCGGCCTGATCCGACAGCAACCGGGCCAGGCCGGTGATGTGGGTTTCCGCCTGATCCAGAAAACCGCGCCCGTAGGATGTGGGAACCATGCCGCCGCCCCGTCGCCGCAAGAACACGCTGCGGCCAAGGTGCTGTTCCAACTGGGCCAATGCGACCGACAGCGCCGGTTGCGACACATGCAACGCGTCGGCCGCAGCGGTGACGCCGCCGTGCCTTGCCACGGCAAGGGCATATTCCAGTTGGCGCAGCGTAATCGATAGCATCAGGTTATGACCCGTATTGACAGGTATTATTGGAAACTATGGCAGGGTCGGGGCATACCATCAAGCACCGCACTTTACAGAAGGGAACCGACGTGATGCCATCCTCCAGCCGTTCTTCCAGCCCTGTCGTGACCGACGCGATGATCGAGGCCTATCACCGCGACGGGGTGGTGCTGATCAAGGGATTGTGGGCCGACTGGGTCGATGAAATCCGCGCAGGTATCGCGCAGAACATGGCCGAGCCGGGCCCCTATGCTGCCGAAAACCTGAAGCCCGGCGAGGGCGGGCGGTTCTTTGACGACTATTGCAACTGGGACCGCATCCCG
>JAUSPL010000217.1 GCA_030656535.1 Gemmobacter sp. | reverse complement strand
TGATGGTGCGGCACGTCAAGGACGCCAAAGACGCGGGCACCGACCGCGAGGCCGACAAGATTGACGAAAAGGGCCGGGTCATCATCGCAGGGATCGGACGGTTCGGTCAGGTGGTCAACCGCCTGGTCCAGATGAGCGGGGCTTCGACCACTGTCCTGGACAGCAACATGGCGACCATCGACAACCTGCGCCGTTTCGGGGTCAAGGGTTTTTATGGGGATCCGGCGCGCCCCGAACTTCTGGCGGCTGCCGGGCTGGCCGATGCTGCGGTTCTGGTTGTCGCTGCGGACGACCGCGACGCCTGTCTGCGGATTGTGCGCCTCGCCCGCCGTCAGCGCCCCGACCTGCATATCGTGGCACGGGCGCGTGATCGGGTGCATGTGTATGAACTGTATCAGGCTGGCGCCAATGACATCGTAAGGGAAACCTTTGACAGTTCGGTTCGGGCGGGCAGGTACGTATTGGAAAACATCGGTTTCACCGAATACGAGGCCGCCAAACTTTCACAGACCTATTCTCAGGTCGACCGTGCCGCCCTGCGTGATCTGGCGAAACTGTGGGTGCCGGGTCAACCCGTGCATCTGAACGAAGCCTATGTTGCCCGCGCCCGTCAATTGAACGCGGATCTGGAAACCGCGCTGATCGAGCAGACCGAAAACCCGAACGACGCCCCCGAGTCCCCACCAACCTGACACAAGGTCCTTTGTTTTCGGTGATGGACCGGCGCAAACGCACAAGGTGCGCCTTGATAGACGGCAAATAGGCCGAGAACACTGACGGTCGCGTCAATGGCCCGACACACTCGCCCCTGCGATCTGCGACAGCCGTTGCGCAAGAGTTTCCGGCATTGAAAAGAACGGCGAATGACCGGCCTCCAGAACGCTGTGATGTCCTTCGGGTAGACCCTGCGCCATCACGGCCTGATACTCGGGCGGTATGACCCGGTCATTGGCACAACGGATGTAATGCTGCGCAACACCCCGCGACGCGGCGGTCAGGACCAGCGGCGTTTCCTGGGGCAAGACAGGTTCTGGAACCAGACGCGCAGTGGCAAGATCGACCGCATCTTGCGGACAGTCATGGTAGAACAGGTCAGGCACCTGCGCAGGATCAAACGAAAAACAGCCGTCAGAGACCCGAAGCACCCCCGCAAGCGGCTGTCGCGGCCCCGCGCGCCGCATTTCAACCAGCGACATCCCCGATACCGGCCGATAGGCGCACAGATATACGAGCGCCTGCACCTTGTGGGGCACAAGCTCGGCCGTAGCCGTGATGGGATACCCCGCCATGGAATGGCCCACGACAATGGCTGGTTTGTCCAGCGCCGCCGCTATGGCCTGCGCGTGATCGGCCAGCGTCACGGCACCGGGCGCCCCGGAGTGATCCCCCCTGCCCGGCAGGTCGATGGCGCGGGCCTGATGCCCCGCCGCCTCCAGTGCCGGGATGACATCACGCCAACACCAAGCGCCATGACACGACCCATGGATCAGCAAGAACCGCGCCATCAGGAATCGTGCCCATGGTCATGATGGTGCCCGCCGGAATGGTCGCCCCCGCACCCGCGGCCGTCTGTCGGGTGCCCGATATCGGTCAGAAAATCAACCAGTACGCGCGCAAATTCCATGGGTTGTTCCACGCAAGGCAGATGGCCCGCGCCCCGGATCAGGTGAAACCGCGACCCCTTGACCAGCTCGACCGTTTCACGGACCAGATCCGGCGGCGTCGACCCATCTTCGGACCCGGCGATGCCAAGGGTCGGCAGGGTCAGGCTGGCGGTGGTGGCATAGAAATCCGTCCCCGAAATCGCGGCACCGCAGCCGATATATCCATCCAAGGGTGTGCGTGTCAGCATGTGCCGCCAGGCCATCGCCTCGGGTGTGGTGCGGAAATCCTTTGAGAACCAGCGGATCATGACGGCATCCGCCAACGCCTCGACCCCGCCCGCACGCGCGTCTGCAATGCGTTGGTCCCAGATGGCCTCCGTCCCGATCCGCGCAGCGGTGTTTGACAGAACAAGCGCACGAATCTGGTCCATCCGCTTGACGGCAAGCCCCTGCCCGACCATGCCGCCGATCGACAGCCCGACGAAAACGCAGTCCCGCACGCCCAGGGCGTCCAGCAACCTTTCGGCGTCTCGAACAAGCTGCCCCATGGAATAGGGCGCCTTGGGGCAATCCGACAGGCCGTGGCCACGCATGTCATAGCGGATCAGCCTTAGCCCGGTCGGCATCATCGGCATGATCTGGTCCCACAGCCTGAAATCCGTGCCCAGCGAATTTGCAAATACCACCGCCGGGCCCGCAGGATCGCCGTCCTCGCGCCAGTGAAGCCGGATATCACCCAGATCAAGCATGTTCATCATCGTTCTCCGACCGTTGCGCCCGCCGTGACAGGCTATTCCAAACTTGCCTCACATACCGCCAAGGTGGCGCTGCGCCTCCCGGTATCGGCGCAAACGCCCGGAAGCGATTTTCAAACCGCTGGCAACGTTGCCAAAGCCCGCTCGAACATGTCGCGATCCACATTGCCCCCGGATGCCACACAGATCACCGCATCGCCCTCAATTTGATCGCGTCGAAACAGCGCTGCTGCCAAGGCGACGGCGCCGCCCGGTTCCAGCACGATCTTCAGCCGTTGATACGCCAGACCGACGGCCTCCAGCGCCTCTTCATCCGTGACGACCATCCCAGGGCCACACAGGCGCTTCAGGATCGGAAACGTGATCTTGCCCGGTTCTGGCGTCACAATCGCATCG
>JAUSPL010000200.1 GCA_030656535.1 Gemmobacter sp. | reverse complement strand
GCGGGAGCGGCTTCGCGCTTCAGATCAGCGCGCACCACCGGACGCCCCCAGCGGTCGAGGATAGTGGGGGATTTCATCAAAGGCCTCCTCTCAGGCGCGTGCCCAGGGGCGGGCGGTAGGGATCGCGGACATCGTCATCGTCTTGCAACTGCGTGCCGCGAGCGACTGGCTGATAGGCGTAGTCGACCACCCCCATGTCGCCTGCCGACACCGCGAGGGCACCTGCCCAGAACCGGTCGGCGTGCCCGTCGCTGTCGCCGTCTGCGATCAGGCGGCGGGTGCCGGTGATCCCGACCTGGGATTTGATCGAATGGAGATCCGCGCGCAGCAACGGATCGCCCGCCGGGATCCGGGCCTTGCGGTCCTGGAACGATTCCTTCAGCGACGTCGCCATGTCGAGCTTGGAGGCCGTCGAGAACAAGACGCCCTCGACTCGGGTCTCGCCGTACCGGCGCTTGGCGTCCTCGACCGGCTTTTCGCCCATGCCGGTCTGGTCCATCCGCACCCGCACCACGCGGTAGCGCCGCATCACCGCGTCCAGGAGCGCATCCTGTTCGGCAAAACTGATCCGGCGCCGGGCGATGATTTCACGGGTCCAAAGCACATCGCCGACCAGTTCCACGACCCAGATCACGAACAGATCGTTCCGGGCGGCAATATCCACACCGACAAAGCACAGGCCCCCCAGATAACCCCCGGGCTTGCCCGCATCCGGATGCTCGCAGGCCGAGATCAGATCGTAATCCAGCCAGGCGGAAGCCTCGTCGAGCCATTTCAACTCGTATTCCTGCGCCCAGGCATCCTCGTCGGCCATGCCCTTGCGCAGCATGTCAATGTCGCGGTCCAGACCCTGGCGCACGGCCTCGTGGATATCGACCACATGGCGTGACCAGACCGACCCCTCGGCGGTCATCAGCTCGTAGAACTTGTTGCCCTTGCCGTTCGGCGTCGAGATCACCCGCAGCTTTTGCTGGCCCTTGGAGATCACCGGAAACAACGCGGCCCAGATCTCGCGGGATTTGGCATGGAAGGCAAATTCGTCGAGGATCACATTGGCGCTGAACCCCCGCGCGGTGTCGGGATTGGCGGGCAGGGCGGTGATCCGGCTGCCGTTCGGGAACCCGACCTCCAGCGCCTTGTAGACCGCATCCGGGCCGCTGGCCTGCGGGGCGCGGAATTCGCCCTCGGAATAGGTCGGTTCGCCCCCCTTCAACAGGGTGTTATAGACCTCGTAAAACGCCCTGGTGAACGGCTTGATCACCTCGGTCATCATCTCGGCCGCCTGCCGCTCGCCGCGCGACAAGATCACCCAGCGGGTGCGGCGGTCCGCGATCCACGCCTTGAAGCAGTCGTCGGCGCATTCGCCCCCGGTCGAGAAGGTCTTGCCGGTCTGACGCGCAAACATGCCGATCTTGAACCGGCTGTCGTCGGCGATCCACGCCTTCTGATAGGGCAGGAAGTTGATGACGGGTGCGATGACGGAACCCCCGCCTGCCGATCCCGAGTGCGGATCGGTGGCGGTCATGCAAAGCCCATGATCTTGCGCGCCTTGGCGGCGGCTTCGGCATCAAGATCGCCCGAGGCCACGGCGGCATCCAGTTTGGCGCTTTGCGTCTTGCGTTCGGCGGCGGCCATCTGTTCGCGGATCCCGGCGCTGGCCATGATGTCCTTGAGCATCTTGCCGACGAAGTGCAGATCCTTCGGGTCGATCTCGTCGCCGCCCTTCAGCATCTGCGCCTCCATCGCCTTGAAGGCGAGCGAGGTGACCATCTGGAACAGGATATTGTGGCGCTTGGCCTCGTCCTCGAGACCGTTTTCCTGCATCCAGCCCTGCGCCCAGGCCGAGGCGGACTCCTGTACGCGCACGAACTCGCGGTATTCCTGACCAAAGCGGTGCACGGTTGCCGGATGGAATTCGACCACCTTTCCGGCGTCGGCCAGCTTGTCGTTCAGCCGTTCGGTGATGCTGGCATAGCCCGCAAAACCCTCGTCGCGCAGGGTGGCCTGAAGCCAGTCCCGGATCGCGGCTGGCAGACTGTCGATCTTGCGGGGCGGCGGCATGTCAGGCCCTCGGGCTCGGACGTTGGATTTCGGGATGATGCGCCACGCCAAGAGCGATCTCCGCACCATGTACCGTCACGGTTGCGATCACGAAGTCGCCGTCGCCAAAGGTGGTGATCAGACCGTTTTCGGTAAGCCAGGCCAGTTCTGTCACCACCTGGCTGCGGGTGGACTGCACGCCAACCCCGCGCAACACGTCGGTCAGGATCGAGGCGTTCGAGGTGTATTCGCTGGACGCCTCGAGGTGGCGCAGGATGGCAAGGCGGCGGTGACGCCGGACATGGGCCTGATAGTCGGTCATTTTCCGCTCTTCTCCAGAAGGTATTGTTCCACCCGGGCCACGACGATGGCCTGTCCCCGGAAGGCTTCGGCGGCGGCGGCCTGACCGGCCCGCACCTCTTTCATGTCGCCCTTGAGGTCCGACAGCGCGAGCCGCAGATCGTGGATGTCATCCTTGCCGGGCAGGGTCTGGACGGTCTGTTCGGTCGCGGAAATCCGACTGTCATGACGGTCGAGCCGGGCGGATTGATCCGACAACCGGGTGTCCAGCCCGCCCCAGCGGGTGCGGATCCACGCGATCACGGCCAGCACGACGGTCACGATGACACCCAGGGTGATGGTGGTGTCAAAGGCGAACGTCACCCCGGCACCCCCGGCCGGGCGGGCGCAAGCGTGGCTGCGGTCCAGCCCGCGCCGACCATGAGGGCACAGGCGATGCCATCTGGCCGCACCCCGAGGATGGTCCAGGACCCCTCGGGTCCGGCCAGAACGACGATGACCATATCCCCGATCGCGCCCGCCCCGACCGGAGCTTCGGCAAACTGATCGCGCAGGACTGCCCCGACCTGTTCTGCAGGCGCGCAGGCTGCGGCAAAGGCGGGTGGGGCGGCCGCAAGCAGCACAAGTGCAAGCGTTCCCGCCAGCAATACCGGCATAAAGCCCACATTGCCGTCGCCAAGTCCCAGCCGGAAGTTCGGTGCGCGCCGTTCCATCCAGGCCCAAAGGCCAAACAACAGCGGGGCCAACTGCTGCCAGGCACTGATCACCCGGTCGCCGGTGGCCAGCACCTCGTCGGGGGTGGTGCCCGCGCCGATTTCGGTCAGGGCAGCAAACATATCGATCCCGGCCATGTTGCACAGGACCGACAGCGCCAGCAGCAGCTGGGCATAAAACGATCGCGCCTGCCAGAACGGCAGCATCGGAAGGTCAAGGTTCGGAGGGAGTTTGAAGGTGATCATGTCAGGCAGCCTCATTGAGCCAGTGAGAAACGGTGAAGCCGGGGCAGGCCTTGGCGGCATATTCGTTGTGGCCGCTGATGCGGGTGATCCGCGTGCGCATCCCGATGCCCTGCATCAGCTGGCGCAGGCTGATACCTTGCGCGCTGGTAAAGTGCTGGCTGAAGCGGTCGGTCTCGGACGATCCATGGCCGCCGATCAGGCAGATATGGATCACGCCCGCGTTGTGACCCGCGATCCCGGCACCGATCACCGTCTCGGCGCGACCGGCGCTGATCGTGCCGTTGCGATCCACCAGCCAGTGATAGCCGATATCCGACCAGCCATTTGCAAGATGCCAGCGGCGGATCTCGGCGCGCTTGGCGACCAGGCTTTGACCCGCCATCCAGTCGGGCCGCGTCGCGCTGCAATGCAGGGCGATTTCGGTGACGGGGTGCCGGGCGCTGCCCTGCAAGATGACGGCCGAGGTGACAGGGTCCGGCGCCACCGCAACGGCGCGCATGCCCGCATCCAGCCAGGCAAGGGCGGCGGCCTGGGTCTTCGGGCCCGGCAGGCCATCGACCGGCCCCGGCGCAAAGCCAAAACCGCGCAGGCCGGTCTGGATCAAGATGGTATCGGCTTTGGACATGTGTCGCTCCGGAGTGAGTTCCGGGGACCAGAGTCGCGCGTGCCGTCAGATCAGACTAGGCACAACGGTTTGTTCACAGACCGCAGGCAGGATGCGGCGACCTTGCAGGGGATCAAAGCAACGGCAACTGGCGCGGGTCTTGCGACCGGGCGCCGGGCACTGCAGGGCGTTTCAGCCAGCCGCGCACCGCAACATCACTGACATGCAACATGCGGGCCATTTCGGTCACTGACAAGCCCCGGCCGTGCATCACATGCGCAAGCCACGGCTTGGCGGTCGGCACGCGGCGCGGCAGCGTCGGACTGGCCACACACAACGCCCGGGCGGCATCATGGCCCACAACATCGATCAGACTGGCCGGGGGCGGCAGATTCAGCGGCAGGTAAAGCTGCCCGCCCCCGAACGCCAGCAAAAACGCCACCGCCCCCTCGGGGCCAAGGATGCGGACATAGGGTTCGACATGGGCCGGGGGCCGGGGCAGCAGGTCGGTCATGGCCGCGTCCCTTTGATGCCAGCAATACGGGCAGAGCTGTCGTCAAGGTCACTTGATGTCAGGCCCGCTTCCTCACCAGCGAACATGCCGGTCTGGTTTCCCCAGACATCGTTGCCGTCCCAAGGCGCGCGCGCGAACAGCTCTGCGCAATAGGCGTGGGGCAACAACCGGCTGATCATTTCACGCATCTGGACCGGCTTGCGACTGTGTTCGCGCCGCACCGCCTCGATGGAATCCGGCACATCCTCGGGCGCAAGGATCACGTTGCGCTCGGACCGCGACGCGATCTGTGGCCGTCCGATCTTGCCGACCAGAAACGGTTCGGTCGCGGACCGCAGCACATATCCGGTGCCCATGGCGACGTTCCAATGCGTCGTGCGCTTGGTCCAGGAGCCGCCGGTGACATAGTCAAACCCCCAGGCGCTCAGGACCTGAAGCGCCTGCGGCAGGTGC
>JAUSPL010000194.1 GCA_030656535.1 Gemmobacter sp. | reverse complement strand
CAAAGCCCACGCTTTCGCCCACATGCGGGGCATTTGGGCCGCTGCCCTGATGCCGTTCCGCGACGATTTGTCGATAGACGAAGCAGGGTTTCGCGCAAACATGGACCACTGGATCGATGATCTGGGCATCGACGGGTTCTTTATCGCGGGAAAACAGGGCGAGTTCTTTTCGATGTCGCTGGATGAACGCAAGCGCTGTTTCGACCTGGCGGTGGGTGCCGCAGGCGGGCGGGCGCAGACCATCATGTCGTGCTCGGACCAGAACATGGATGTTGTGATTGACCTCGCAAAGCACGCGCAGGCCTGTGGGGCGGACTATATCGTGGTCCATGCGCCAATCTTGCATTTCTTCAAGGAACAGGACGAAACGCTGCTGCGATACTATGAAACCATCGCATCAAAGGTCGATATCGGCATTGCCTTATGGTCGCACCCCGACAGCGGCTATCTGATGTCGCCCGAACTGTGCAACCGGCTGGCGGACATCGAAACCGTGGTGGCGATCAAATATTCCGTCCCGCGCCCGATGTATGCGGAATTGACCCGGCTGGCAGGCGACCGGATCATCGTGTCCACCGCGTCCGAGGAAGAGTGGCTGGACAACATCCTTGAACTGAACTGGCGGCTGTATCTGTGTTCCTCGCCGCCCTATCTGATCCAGACTGCGGTGGACCGCCGGATGCGCGATTATACCGACGCGGCCTTTGCCGGGCAGGCTGACAAGGCGCGACAGATCCGCGACAGCCTTGAGCCAGTGCGCCGCGCCCTGCGCGACACCCGCCCGCCCGAAAAACCGCATGCACATCAGAAATACTGGCAGACCCTGTTGGGTCAGACCGGCGGGCTTGTGCGACCGCCCTGCCTTGAACTGACGGAAAAAGAACGTGAAGCCACGCGCGCAGCATTTGACGCCTGCGGCCTTCGCACCGCATGATGTTGAAAAGGAGCCTCCGATGACCCGCCTTGCCGCCTTCAACTTTCAAAAGTGGATCGACGAACACAAGCACCTGTTGAAACCGCCCGTTGGCAACCAGATGGTCTTCAAGGATGCAGATCTGATGGTCACCGTGGTCGGCGGCCCAAACCAGCGTACAGACTATCACGATGATCCGGTTGAAGAATTCTTTTACCAGATGAAAGGGGACATGCTGCTGAAGCTGCATGACACCAAATCGGGCGACTTCTACGACGTGCCGATCCGCGAAGGCGACATCTTCCTGTTGCCCGCGCATATCCGCCATTCGCCGCAGCGCCCGCAAGAAGGGTCCATCGGACTGGTGATCGAACCGGCGCGCCCCGAAGGCGCGCTGGATGCCGTTGAATGGTATTGCTTTGAATGCAGCGCCCGTGTGCATCGCGCCGAAGTGGACCTGGTATCCATCGTCGATGACCTGCCGCCGATCTATGCCGCGTTCTATGCTGACGAAAAAATGCGAACCTGCCCGAAATGCGGCACCATTCACCCGGGCAAGGTGCCGCCTGCCGGGTGGGTCAACTTGTGACGACTTCAAGCCTGAAGTGCGAAGGTATTTTATACTTGAAGTAATAACGGCATTGCGGCACTCTTTTCTTAACAATCAAGTATCACAAAGATGCGAACTCTCAGGGAGACGACAATGAAGAAACTGCTTTCCGCCGCCAGCTTGCTGGCGATGATGGCCGCGCCCGGTTGGGCTGATCCGGTCAAGATCGGCATGATCACCACCCTGTCAGGTCCCGGTGGCTATATCGGCGAACAGATCCGCGACGCAATGCAGCTTGCGATCGATATGGAAGGCGGCAAGCTGGGCGGCGTTGAGGTCGAGCTTGTGGTCGAGGATGACGGGCTGAAGCCCGGCAACGGGCTGCAGATCGCGCAAAAGTTCGTCAATGACGAAGGCATCAAGCTGTTGACCGGCATCGTGTTTTCCAACGTCGCGGGTGCCACGGTCCCCGAGATTGTGGATTCGGGTGCGATCTACATCAGCCCGAATGCAGGCCCGTCGAACCTCGCCGGCGCCGAGTGCAATCCGAACTACTTTGTGGTCAGCTGGCAAAACGACAGCCTTCACGAGGCGACGGGTGCCGCAGCAAAAAAACTCGGCTACACCAAAGCCGTTGCTCTGGCACCCAACTATCAGGCTGGCAAGGACGCCATCGCCGGATTCAAGCGCCTGTTTGAAGGCGAAGTGACCGAAATCTATACCCAACTGGACCAGACAGACTTTGCGTCGGAAATGGCCCAGATCCGGGCGGCGGCGCCTGAAGTGGTGTTCCAGTTTCACCCCGGCGGCCTTGGCATCGCCTTCTTGAAGCAGTACCAGCAGGCTGGCCTTCTGGGTCAGTTTCCGATGGTGCTGTCGGAACCGTCAGTCGACGGCGTGATCCTGAATGCAGTGGGCGAAGCGGCCGTAGGACTCAAGGCCACGACGCACTGGAATACCGACTTTGACAATGACGCCAGCAAGACCTTTGTGGATGGGTGGAAGGCCAAGCATGGCGACCGCCCGTTGACCTATTATGCGCAGCAGTCCTACGACACCGCGCTTCTGATCGCGTCGGCCTTGAAAAAGACCGGTGGACTTGAGGACATGGACGCTTTCCGCGACGCCGTGAAAGAAGCCGACTTTGCCTCGACCCGCGGATCTTTTGCGTTCGGGCCGAACCAGCACCCGATCCAGGACTGGTACATGGTCGACATCGTGGCTGATGCGAACGGCAAGCCGACCGCTGTGACCAAGGAAAAGCTGCGGGAATCAGTGGGCGACATCTACGCCGAGCAGTGCAAGATGTAATCTGATTGCCGGGCCGGGCGGTCACTCCCGTCCCGGCCCGGCAATCCTGTTGTCCCATTGATATGTTGAAAAATATCCCAGCCCGAGGCTCTCGCACAAACTGCGGGGCCCTCGGCTTGGCCCCATGCACGGCGCATCCATGATCTTGATCCTTGAACAACTGCTGAACGGGCTGCAATACGGCGTCATGCTGTTCTTGCTTGCCGCCGGCCTGACGCTGATCTTTGGCATCATGGGCGTCATCAACCTGGCGCACGGATCGCTTTACATGGTTGGGGCCTATGCGGGCACCTGGGTTGCAACGGCAACCGGCAGCTATTGGCTTGGGCTACCCGCAGCATTGGCCGCCGCAGCCCTGACGGGGTTTGCCATCGAGGCGCTGGTGATCCGCCGCCTTTACGCGCGTGACCACCTGGATCAGGTTCTTGCCACCTTTGCGCTGATCTTGACCTTCAACCAATTGATCATCCTGGGCTTTGGCCGTCAGCCGGTGTTCACCCTGATGCCCGAGGCCTTCGCGGTTTCTATCGAGCTGCTGCCCGGCCTGTTCTATCCACCCTATCGGCTGCTGATCATCGCCACAGGCCTGGTCGTGGCCTTGGGTCTTTATCTGTTGATCAATCGCACCAAGATCGGGATGCTTGTTCGGGCCGGGGCCACAAACCGCGATATGGTCCGGGCCTTGGGCGTCGACATCCGGCTGCTGTACACGATCGTCTTTGGGCTGGGGGCCCTGTTGGCGGGGCTTGCGGGCTACATGGCCGGACCAATTTCCGCAGTGCAGGTCGGCATGGGCGAGCAGATCTTGCTGGCGACCTTTGTCGTGGTGGTCGTCGGCGGCGTGGGGTCCATCAAGGGCGCGTTCGTTGCAGGCCTCATGCTTGGGATTATCGACACCATGCTGCGCGCGTTCTTGCCCGGGCTGTTGCGGCACGTCATGCCCGCATCCGAGGCCGACGCCCTGGGCATCGGGATCGCATCTATGGGGATTTATCTGCTGATGGCGCTTGTGCTTTTGGTTCGGCCCAAGGGCCTGTTCGCGGCGGGGGCCTGAACGATGCAAAAGACCCTTATTGTCGTCGGGCTGATCGTTTTGCTGTTGGTGCCCACGCTGACTGACCTTGCGGGCCAACCTGCCCTGTTGTCGCTTGTGACCCGTATCCTGATCTATTCGATCGCCGCCGCGAGCCTGAACTTCATCCTTGGGTATGGTGGCATGGTCAGCTTTGGCCACGCTGCATTCTTTGGCGTCGGCGGGTATGTCGTCGGCATCTTGTTCGTACACCACGGCTCGGGCGAGCCTTTGCTGGGCTTTATTCCGGGGTCAAATCAGCTGCTGGTGACCTTGCCGCTGGCCGTGATCGTTGCGGGCGCCTTTGCCGGGTTGGTTGGCGCTCTCAGCCTGCGGACCAGCGGCGTGCAGTTCATCATGATCACGTTGGCCTTTGCACAGATGCTGTATTTCCTGTTCGTCTCGCTCAAGACCTACGGCGGCGAAGATGGCATCATCATACGGCGCAGCAATGAGCTGTTCGGTCTGGACATGCGCGACAAGGCAGTAATGTACTATGTGATCCTTGTCGTATGGGCCGGGTTCTTTGTTCTGCTCTGGCGGCTGATCCAGTCATCCTTCGGGACCGTCATCAAGGGCATCCGCCAGAACGAACGCCGCATGGCCGCGCTTGGCTTTGCGCCTTATAGGTACAAGCTATATGCCTTTGTGCTGGCAGGTGCGGGGGCCGGTCTGGCCGGGGCGCTGATGGCCAATTTCTTGCGGTTCACCAGCCCGGACATGCTGCACTGGTCAAAGTCGGGCGAGCTGATGATCATGGTCATTCTGGGCGGGGTGGGCAGCTTCTTTGGTCCTATCCTTGGCGCAGGGGCGTTTCTGGTGCTGGAAAGCTTTCTGGCCGGATGGTCGGAACACTGGCCGCTGGCGCTGGGGCTGATCCTGCTGGTTGTGGTGCTGGGCACCAAAGGAGGCCTGGGCGGGCTGATCGGCAAGCTGGCCGCCTGGGCAACACGGGGGCGGACATGAGCGCGATCCTTGAAATTGACGGGCTGGTCAAACGCTTTGGTGGGCTGCTGGCGACGGACAATGTATCGCTGACGGTGAACACCGGCGAAATACATGCGTTGATCGGGCCAAATGGCGCGGGCAAATCGACGCTGATAAATCAGCTTTGTGGCGAACTGACGCCCGACGAGGGCCGGATCCGGCTGAACGGGCGCGATGTGACCGGCATGACCGTGCCTGACCGGGTGGCAATGGGGCTGGGTCGGACGTTTCAGATCACGAATTTGCTGGACGATTCGACCGTGCGTGAAAACATCGCCATGGCGGTCCTGGCCCTGGAGGGGCACAATTTTCGCATCTGGGACAATATCTTGCGGCGGCGCTCGATCTGGAACCAGGCCGACGCCCTGCTGACGGGCACACCGCTTGAATCCCGTGCCCATGTGCAGGTCAGCGGCCTGTCCCACGGCGAACGCAAGCAGCTGGAACTGCTGGTCGCACTTGCACGAAAACCCCGGCTTTTGCTGCTTGATGAACCGATGGCGGGGCTGGGCCATGTCGAAAGTCAGGAAATGATTACCCGACTGCAAGAGATCGGCCAGACCACGCCGATGCTATTGGTCGAACATGACATGGATGCGGTTTTCGCACTGGCGACCCGGATTTCGGTGTTGGTCTATGGCCGCATCATCGCCAGCGGAACAGTCGACCATATCCGCACAAATCCGGAAGTGCGCGAAGCCTATCTGGGCGCGGAGGACGAATTGTGCTGACCGTAAGCAACCTCTCTGCGGCCTATGGCGCCTCGCATGTGCTGTTCGATGTGTCCCTGGAAATCCGTGACGGCGAAGTCGTCACTTTGCTGGGCCGCAATGGGATGGGCAAGACGACCACGGTGAAATCCATCATGGGACTTGTCGTCCCAAAGGGTGGCGCGGTGACCTTTAACGGCAAGCCTGTGGCCGGGCTGGCGCCAGAACGTATCGCGCGCATGGGCGCCGGCCTGGTGCCCGAAGGACGCCAGGTGTTCGCGACCCTGACCGTGCGGGAAAATCTGGTGGCGACGGCAGCAAACCGGCTGGGCCGCAGCGATCCCTGGACGCTTGACCGCGCATACGATCTGTTTCCGCGCCTGCGTGAACGGGCCAATCAGTTGGCAGGAACCTTGTCGGGCGGCGAACAACAGATGTTGGCGGTCGGGCGCGCACTGATGACCAACCCGTGCCTGCTGATCCTGGATGAGGCCACCGAAGGGCTGGCGCCAGTCATCCGCACGGAAATCTGGCACGTGATCGAGCGGCTGAAGTCGCAAGGTCAGTCTATCCTGCTGATCGACAAGAACCTGAGCGTGCTGAAGCGTCTGGCTGACCGCCACTATATCGTCGAAAAGGGCCGTACGGTGTGGTCAGGGACCGGCGCAGATCTGGATCGTGACTCGGAACAGGTGCAATCCTATGTCGGGCTGTAGGGTTGTCTTGGTTGGCTGGGGTGCCATCGGCCAACGGGTCGCGGACCTGCTTGTTGCCCGCGCAATGCCTGGCGCGGCAATTGTGGGGGTGGCCGTGCGCAACGCGCGCGCCGTGCAAAACCTGCCAAACGGCGCCAAAGTGATCGTTGATCCAGATATGCTTGCGGGTCTGAAACCCGATCTTGTGGTCGAGGTGGCTGGCCGCGCGGCGGTTGCCCCCTGGGGGCGTGCCGCACTGGCAGCAGGGGCTGATTTTGCGCCCGCATCGACGTCCGCCTTCAGCGACCCTTTGCTGCTGAACGACCTTGTGGCACTTGCACGGGCGCACCAACGGCAAGTGTTGATCCCGCCGGGTGCACTGGGGGGCATTGACGCCCTGTCTGCCGCGTCGCGCCTGGGCTTGGACACTGTGCGCCACGAAATCATCAAGCCGCCCGCAGCATGGCGCGGAACCGAGGCAGAGACCCTTTGTGATCTGAATACCCTAAGCGAGGCCACCACCTTCTTTGAGGGCACCGCCGACCAAGCGGCCGTCCGGTTTCCCCAGAACGCCAATGTCGCCATGATCTCGGCTCTGGCCGGAATCGGGTCTGCGCGCACCACGGTCGCGCTGGTGGCGGACCCTGCGGCACAGCGAAACGCGCACCGCTTGTTTGCTGTAGGTGATTTTGGAACGTTGGCAATCACGTTGGAAAACCGCCCGATCCCGACCAACCCCAAAACCTCGGAACTCACGGCGCTGTCGCTTGTCAGGCTGATCGAGAACCGGGTCAGCCCCCTGGTGATCTGATGACGCTTGCAGACGAAGGGTCGTGGTCCCGTGACCGCCTGGACGCCGACTATACCGCCCGGCTTACCTGCACAGAGGCCGAGTTTTTGCAGATCATTGGCCAGTATGACGCGTTGTCGGCTTCGGCCAAGACCCTGCCCGGCACAAGGATCGGGGTGCCCTACGACCCGCACAGCCAAGAGACGCTGGATCTTTATGGCACAACCCCCGGCACGCTGCGTCCTTGTTTCGTGTTCATCCATGGCGGCTATTGGCGGGCGTTGTCAAAGGACAAATCGGCCTTCATGGCACCGATGCTGAGCGCCCGCGGGATAGCCTGCGCAGTGCCGGACTATACCCTGGCGCCCGCAGTCAGCATGACGGAAATCGTGCGCCAGTGCCGAACCGCGCTGGCCTATCTTTGGCAAAACGCCGAAAGTCTGGGTATCGACCGCGCGCGGATCGTGGTCGGCGGATCATCAGCTGGCGGACACCTTGCTGCGGCGATCGCAAGCCCCGGATGGCAGGCCGGGATGCACCTGCCCGACCAACCGCTTAAGGGCGCGCTGCCCGTGTCAGGGTTGTTCGAACTGGCGCCGATCGCAGGCAGCCATGTCCAGGACTGGATGAACCTTGCGGCAGGCGAAATTGACGCGTACAGCCCTTTGCGTCATCTGCCCAGCCTGCCCTTTCCCTGCACGGTGGCACTGGCGCAAGGTGAAACACCGGGCTTTCACCGCCAATCCGCCGCCTATGCGGCCGCCTTGGGCGCGCCAGTTCTGACAGTGCCGGGGCGCAATCATTTTGACGTCATACTGGATTGGACCGACCCGAACAGCGACCTTTCCAAAGCGCTGTTCGCCCTGTTCTGACGGTTGCACCAAGGCATATGTTTTGCCGGCCCCAGGCGCCTGCGCGTTGCGCGGTTCGTTTGACCAGTCATATGCGCGACATGGGTTTCAGGTCATGCCTGCCCTTGGTCGCCCCAGCCTGCGGCCTGCATCTCGCGCAGACGGCTGGCGGTGCGCTCGAACTCGAAAGCCCCGGCACCTTCCAGATAGAGCCGTTCCGGAATATCTGCTGCCGATGCGATCAGGCGGGTCCGGGCTTCGTAGAGCGCGTCAATCAGCGTCACAAATCTCTTGGCTTCGTTGTAGTTTCCAGCGGACAGTCGGGGAATGTCCTCCATGATCAGAACCCTGACCGCCTCTGCGATGGCGATATAATCCGCTGGGCCCAGCGGCTTGGCGCAAAGATCCCAAAAGGTCGCGCGGGCAATCCCGTTTTGCACGTGATCCAGCACGGTTTCGCGACCGTTCACCGCCAGCCGAAGCGCCTCACCGCGACCGCCACCCGTCAGGTCGACCCAGATCTGATTGATCGCAGCATGTGCTGTCGCATCCGCCGGGGCGAAATAGACCTGCGCCCCTGACAATCTGTGCTGCCGATAGTCTGTAGGCGATTCCAGTTCCACGACCTGCATCCGATCATTCAGCAGATCAATGAAAGGCACGAACAGCGGACGGTTCAGACCATTCAGATAAAGGTCTTTTGGCGGTCGGTTTGATGTCGTGACGATGACGACGCCCGCCTGGATCAGCATCTGGAACAGGCGACCCACGATCATCGCATCTGTTATGTCGGTGATCTGCATTTCGTCAAACGCCAATAGGCGCACGTCCCGTGCCACCCGGTCGGCCACTGGGGCCAAGGCATCGTCTACGCCGGTTTTCCGCGCCTCGTGCATGCCTTTGTGGATTTCCTGCATGAAGGCATGAAAATGCACCCGGCGCTTGGCATCAATTGCGACGCTTTCGGTAAAAAGGTCCATCAACATGGACTTGCCACGCCCGACGCCACCCCACAGATAAACCCCCTTCGGAGGCGTCGGGGCCTTGCGCAAGAAACCGGCCAGCAGGCCGCGCGGGCGCGCAGCTTCTGATTCAAGGTGGGTGCGGATCACGTCCAGCATAGGAAGGACCGCGCGCTGCGCCGGGTCGGGACGCAACGTACCGCTTGCAACGCGCGCTTCATAGATTTCAAGGATCGAGGTCATGTTCCGGAATTAACGTGCCACTCCAAAAAGGGAAAGACCATCCACGCAAGGTGCGATTCGGGTGCCGCAGGGGTGGCAACTGCGCAACGGCGGGTGGGTGTCGCGGCAAGTTGGACCCCAGGATCCCGTCAAGCGGCGGAAAGTCGCAAGAACCGGTCGCGCAGGCAAGCGGGATGCTGCTGCAAAAATGCCACCAAAGTTTCACATGATTTCTGCGCTGCGGCGTTAGCGCGCTGATTGACCTGCAGGATTCAAAATCCACAGGCCAACCGGCCAAGACCGAAACGGAGAAAATTTCACGCAAGCATTTGATTTACATCGATATTATATAGCAAAAAGGCTCGCGCCGGCATGGCTTTCTGCGGCACAGCAACAGTCGGCCACCAAGATTCGCCCCACGGTCACGACGATATGCAATTACGTCATTCCCGCCATGCTCTTGATGCATGTCTGTGGCACTGGATTGGTGCCTCATTACCTGCCATTTGTTGCCCGAATTCGCTTCGAGGTCAAAAACACAATGTCGAGTCTGCCGGTTGGGTCAGTCTCTCTTTCCCGTCGCGGGCTGCTGCGCGCGATGACCGCGTACGGGGCGCTTCTATGCAGCAGCGGCATGGTTCAGCAAGCCTTTGCCCAAGCCCAGACCCAAGACGCAGTCCCGTTCAGCTTTGACTTGTTGACCGATGAAATGCGTGAAAACGCAACGCGTTCACCCGAAAGCATCGCGCTGGCGACCGGGTTTCTGGATGATCTGGGGTACGACGACTACAAGAACATCGCCTTCAGGGGTGATCGCGCCCGTTGGACCGCCTCCGAGGGCCTTATGCAGGTCCATGCGTTCCATATGGGTTGGCTGTTTGACGCCCCGGTGCGGATGTTCGAAGTCGAGGGCGGGCTTGCACGGCCCATGGTGTTTTCGACCGACGATTTCGATTACCGACAGGGCTTGGCCGATCGCATTCCGCCGCACGTCGACATGCCTGGTGTGGCCGGGTTCCGGCTGCACACACCCTTGAACCGTCCAGATGTCTTCGATGAACTGGTCGCGTTTCTGGGTGCCAGCTATTTCCGGGCCCTTGGCCGTGGGAATTCCTATGGCATCAGCGCGCGTGGCCTGGCCATCAACACCGGCCTGTCCGTAGCAGAAGAATTCCCGCGATTCTCCCGGTTCTATCTGGAAAAACCGGCCCCCCTGGCCACCGACGTGGTGGTCTTCGCCGCACTGGAAAGCGAAAGCTGTACCGGCGCCTATCAGTTTGTGATCCGTCCTGGCGAGACGACAGTGATGGAAGTGACTGCCCGGCTGTTCTTTCGCAACGAAGTCGAGGAAATCGGCATCGGGGCGCTGACCTCGATGTTCCTGTATTCGGAAAAGAACCGAACCGGCTTTGATGACTATCGCCCCAAAGTTCACGACAGCGAAGGCCTGCGCATCGTTCAGCAGGGTGGCGATGTACTGTGGCGCCCGTTGAACAACCCTCCGCGCCTGACCGGGTCATACTTCAGCGAAGAAAGCCCCCGCTCATTTGGCCTGATGCAGCGCGATCGCGACTTTGCAAACTACCAGGATGCTTCGGCGCATTATGAACGACGGCCTTCCTTGGTGGTGGAGCCGTTGGGCGACTGGGGTCGCGGTGCGGTCCGGTTGGTGGAAATCCCGACGGACCTCGAGGTCAACGACAATATCGTTGCGTTCTGGGTTCCCGAAGCGCCCGTCATTCCCGGTGAGATGCGTGAATACAGCTATCGGCTGAATTGGGGGGCGCTGGCTGCCGACCCCAACAAAACCATCGCCTATGTGCTGGAAACCCGTTCCGGTGCCGGGGGGGTATCGGGTGGCGGAAACCCGGATGGCACCAAGAAGTTCGTGATCGACTTTGCGGGCGGGATTTTGGCGGCACTGGAGGATGGTGCGGCCATCGAGGCTGTCACAAATATCTCTAGCGGCACCATAGTCATTCAGACCCTGTCCAAGGTGCCCGACACAGGGATCTGGCGCCTTGTGCTGGATGTCTCGGCGCGCAGCGGAGAGACCGTCGAACTGGCTGCCCACGTTCGGGGCTATGGTCGCAAATTGACGGAAAATTGGCTCTATCAGTGGATCGTGTGATGATGATTAAGTACGCTTTCGCAGATAGTGTTGAGTTGGATGAGGCGCTGGTTGCAGGGGCTGGGTTGCCCTCGGCGCCGCTGGCGATGCCAAAGCAGATTCTGGAACGCCCCACCAACAACGGCGCGGGCTGGACGGCATTCGGCTGGACGTTTGGC
>JAUSPL010000192.1 GCA_030656535.1 Gemmobacter sp. | reverse complement strand
ACAGCACGTGTCACCCGGTCTGCGCCGTGGCCCGCCACAACCACCTCGCGTTCGGGGTCCAGCGACCTTCCGGCGGCCAGCGCATGGGCCAAAATCGGCACACCGCCCAGGGGGTGCAGCACCTTGGGCAGTTCAGAGTTCATCCGGCTGCCCTGACCTGCGGCCAGAACGATCAGCGAAATCGGCATGTCAGCCCCTTTTCAAACCTGTGCGCCCGTTCTACCCGTGGTGCAGCCCACCGCAAGGGGGCGGACGATCACAGCACACTACCACATGTGACAGGACATCCGATGCGCACGGTTATTTTCGATCTGGACGGAACGCTGGCAGACACCTCGGCCGATCTGCTGGCGGCGGGCAATGCGGCGTTTGTGGCAGCGGGGCATCCGGCGCCGTTGACATCTGACGATGCCCTGACGGCGTTCCATGGCGGGCGCGCCATGTTGCGGTTGGGGGCAGGGCGGTTGGGCCTGAATTGGGACGAAGACCGGATCAGCCTGTCCTATCCGGTGCTGCTGGATGCCTATCAAGCCGATATCGACCGGCACACGCAGTTGTATCCCGGCGCCGTGGCGGCAGTGGAGCGGTTGCGCGGGGCGGGGGTAGCGGTGGGCATCTGCACCAACAAGCCCGACCATCTGGCGGAGCTTCTGCTGTCGCGATTGGGGGTGCGCGGGCTGTTTGGGTCGATGATCGGCGCAAACACCCTGCCGGTGCGCAAACCGGACCCGGCGCCGTTGTTTGCCGCGATTGACGCGTTGGGGGGCGACCGCGCCCGGGCGATCTTGATCGGGGACACCCAGACCGACCGCAACACCGGGCTTGCGGCCGGGGTGCCGGTGGCGCTGGTGACGTTCGGACCAGAGGGGCAGGGGGTGGCGCGGCTGTCGCCCGAGGCGTTGCTGGACCATTATGACGATCTTGACCGGATTGTTGCGCCCTTTCTGGAAGGCTGAGCCATGAGCACAGCGCCGGTTTCGCGCCACGCCTTTGCCTTTGTGCTGGCGACGGTGTTTCTGGACATGGTCGGATTTGGTCTGATCATGCCGGTGCTGCCCGCGCTGATCGAAGAGGTCGGCCATGTCGGGTTGGCACAGGCTTCGGTGATCGGCGGCTGGATGTTTGTGGCTTTTTCGGCAACGCAGTTCCTGTTTGCGCCGCTGATGGGCAACCTGTCGGACCGCTTTGGCCGGCGCCCGCTGATCTTGCTGGCGGTTTTCGGGCTGGGGCTGGACTATCTGTTGTCGGCACTGGCGCCGACATTGTTCTGGCTGTTCGTGGGGCGTGCTCTGGCAGGGTTGTGCGGGTCCAGTTGGGTGATCGCCAACGCCTATATCGCCGACGTCACCGAACCCGACGGACGGGCCAAGGCCTATGGGTTCATGGGGGCGGCGTTTGGTCTGGGCTTTGTCATCGGGCCCGCCATCGGCGGTCTGCTGGGCGAACTTGGGCCGCGGGTGCCGTTCTATACGGCTGCGGCCATATCATTGGCGAATTTTGTCTATGGCTATCTGGTGCTGCCGGAAACCTTGCCGGTCCACAAGCGTCGCCGGTTTGACATCATCCGCGCGAATCCGTTTGGCGCGTTCGCGGTGTTTCGCCGCTATCCGGGGGTGATCCCGATGTGCGGGGTGCTGTTCCTGTTTTACTTCGGGACCTCGGTCTATCCCGCGATCTGGCCGTTCTGGGGCATCGCGAAATTTGGCTGGTCCGAGGCAATGGTCGGGCTGACACTCGCGGTTTTTGGCGTGATCATGGCCGGGTTTCAGGGCGGTCTGACCGGCCCCGCCGTGGCGCGTCTGGGGGAGCGTCGGGTTGCCATGTTGGGTCTAGCCTGCGCGGCTATCGCGGCGCTTGGCTATGGCCTTGCGGGCAGTCTGACAGTCGTGGTGATCTTGATGGTGATCCACGGCCCCGAAGGCTTTGTTCAGCCGATGTTGATCGCGGCAATGTCGCGCGCGGTGCCCGACGATGCACAAGGCGAATTGCAAGGCGGTATTTCGGCGCTTACAAATATTGCGATGCTGGCGGGAACCTTGTTCTATGCGCAGGTGTTTGGCTGGTTCATGGCAGACGGTGCTGCGTTCAGGTCACCTGATGTCGGCTATTTCATCGCTGCAGGGGTTCTTGTACTGACCTTGTTGCTGTACCGACTTACTGTTCCGAAAGTGGCCTGATGTCTGATCCGACACCCGAAGTCTTCACCGGGGTGTTTACCCGCCAGGAACCCATCCCCGAGGACGCAATCTCGGCGGCAATCGCCGTTATGCGCGACGGCGGGATTCACCGCTATTCACCTGCGAACGTGGCCGAAACTGCATTGCTGGAACAGGAATTCGCGGCTTTTTCCGGGGCAAGGTACTGCTTGGCCGTTGCATCAGGCGGGGCGGCGATGCGGCTTGCGCTGCGTGCTGTGGGGGTGGGGCCGGGACAGCGGGTGCTGTCGAACGCATTTACCCTGGCACCTGTGCCAGGGGCGATTGCGGCATTGGGTGCCGCGCCGGTGTTCGTCGAAGTGACCGAGGCCCTGACGCTGGATCTGGATGATCTGGCGGCGCGGGCAGTCCCCGGTGATGTTCTGTTGCTGTCGCACATGCGTGGGCACATCGTGGACATGGACGCGTTGATGGACCTGTGCGGCAGGCGCGGTGTCCGCGTCATCGAAGATTGCGCCCACACCATGGGTGCAACTTGGCGGGGTGTTGCGTCCGGACGGCACGGCGTAATCGGATGCTATTCGACCCAGACCTACAAGCACATGAATTCCGGTGAGGGCGGATTTCTGGTCACCGATGATCCCGATCTTGCGGCGCGGGCGGTGCTGTTGTCCGGGTCATACATGCTTTACGCGCGCCACCGGGCGGCCCCGGGGCCTGAGGTGTTCGAGGGGTTGAAGCTTGATGTCCCCAACGTCTCCAGCCGGATGGACAACCTGCGCGCGGCGATCTTGCGCCCGCAGGTCGCGTTGCTGGCTGGGCGCGTCGCCCGGTGGCGTGTGCTTTATGACGTGGTCGAGGCAGGGTTGCAGGCCGTGCCGGGGTTGGTACTGATCCCGCGACCGCCGCATGAATCCTTTGTGGGGTCGTCTTTCCAGTTCCTGTTGCCGGGGTGGGCGCCCGAACGGGTCGAGGCATTCCTGGCCCGCTGCGGTGCGCGTGGGGTGGATCTGAAATGGTTCGGCCGGGCCGAGCCTGCCGGATTCACATCGCGTCACGACTGTTGGCGCTATGCCGCGCGGCAATCATTGCCAAGGACCGATGCGGTTCTGGCGGGATTGATCGACATGCGGTTGCCGCTAACATTTGGCCCGGACGACTGCGCAGTGATTGCACGCATCATCGCAGCCGAGGTTCAAAGCAACGCCCCCGCCGCACCTGTACGGGGCGCGGACTGATGCGGTTGCCGCAATGCGGCATCGGGCGCTGGGAAAATCGGCATCCAGAATCGGATGCGCCCGAAACATCAGCGGAATTGGGCATCTACAGGGGCGAAACATCGCAGCATACTGGCGGATTTCTGCCCAAAAACATGTCAAGGGCGGGATTTCCTTCCAAGGTTCGGGCAACATCTGGTGTGACAGTCATTATTGGAACATGCTATACAGAGGCAGCGCGGTTTGTTGATTTGACTGCATTCCCATTACCCAGCGCGAAGACTTAATCGGGCCAGCGGATATAATTAAATATGACAGCAACCGCTCTGAACAGATTGTTTGACCTGCCACGCCCGTATAAGCGCAGCTTGCAGGTTCTTGCGGATACCGGGCTTTTGACGATCAGCTTCGCCTTTGCCATGCTGTTGCGTACGGAAAGTCTGGCCTTCGCACTTGATCTGAAAGTCTGGGCGGCGCTGATCGCGGCACTGCCAGTGACGATAATCCTGTTCATCAAGCTGGGGTTTTACCGCGCCGTGATCCGCTATATGGGCGGCCGGGCGCTTTTGACCATTCTGGAAGGCGTCGGTGCCTCGGCTTTGACAGTCGCGGTGATGAGCATGTGGCTTGATCTGCCGATCCCGGCATCGGTGCCATTCATCTATGCGGTGCTTGCGTTTTGTACAGTGGGCGGGGTGCGGTTCGCGTTGCGCGGATTGTATCTGCGCACGCAATCGCGACTGAAAACCAGGGTCATCATTTACGGGGCGGGTCAGTCCGGTCGGCAGTTGCTGCATTCGCTGGCGCAGGGGCCGGATTACGCGCCGGTTGCGTTTATCGATGATGCCCGCGACCTGCATGGGACCCAGATTTCGGGGCTGAAGGTGTTTGCGCCCGACCAGATCGAGACGCTGATTTCCGATTACAGCGCCAAGGTGATCTTGCTGGCGATCCCGTCGACCAGTCTGGCTACCCGTGCGGCAATCCTTGCGCGTCTGGAAAACCTGCCCATCCGCGTTCAGACCATTCCGGGCATGGCAGACCTTGTGACAGGCCGCGCCCGCATCAGCGAAATCCGCGAGGTCACGGTCGAGGACCTGTTGGGCCGGGATCCGGTTCCCGCATCGCAACCGTTGATGAGCGCGAATATCGCGGGCAAAACCGTTCTGGTGTCCGGTGCCGGTGGATCGATCGGGTCCGAACTGTGCCGTCAGATCCTGCGGCAACGGCCGGTTGCGCTCGTGCTGTTGGAACAGTCGGAATACGCGTTGTACGAGATTGAGGCCGAATTGCGCAAGCTTGTGGCTGAACACGGGATCGACACCGCGGTCATTCCAGTTCTGGGATCGGTACGCGAAGCGGACCGGGTCGAGGCAGTCTTGCGCGAATATGCGGTGCATACGATCTATCACGCCGCCGCCTACAAGCATGTTCCCCTGGTCGAACAGAACATCATCGAAGGTCTTCGCAACAACGTGTTCGGCACGGTAACGATCGCCCGCGCTGCGGTGGCGGTTGGCGTCGACAGCTTTATCCTTGTGTCCACCGACAAGGCGGTACGTCCGACCAATGTCATGGGGGCGTCAAAACGTCTGGCTGAACTGGTGTGTCAGGCGCTGGCACAGGGGCCGGGGCGGACGAAATTCGCCATGGTGCGATTCGGCAATGTATTGGGCTCTTCAGGGTCGGTCATTCCGTTGTTTCGACGTCAGATCGCCAGCGGCGGGCCGCTGACCGTCACGCATCCCGACATCACCCGCTATTTCATGACCATCACCGAGGCCGCACAGCTTGTCATTCAGGCGGGTGCCATGGCGCGCGGCGGCGATGTGTTCTTGCTGGACATGGGCAAGCCGGTCAAGATTCTGGATCTCGCGCGCCGGATGATCCGGTTGTCCGGCTTCAACCCCGTGGTCGAGACGGAGCCGGCGCCGCGCGCGGTGCGTGGGGCTGAC
>JAUSPL010000188.1 GCA_030656535.1 Gemmobacter sp. | reverse complement strand
AATAGCCAAAAAGCTCGGATGGCTCGGTGAACTGAGTCAGCAGGTATTCGAAGTAGCGCTCGTCCTTCTGCTTCACAGCACCCGCAGAGAGGATAGGGTCACTGTCACGAGGATCGCGATCCAGCACCCCGATCAGGCTGCAAAAGGCACGGATCAGCCGGGACTTTGCAGTTCCGGGCGGGCCGATCATCACCATCGCCTCGCCGCTCATCGCCGAAAGCATCATGCAGCGCACGGCAGCATCCATGCCGTAGAACCGGCCGATCAGCTCTTTTTCCAGCAACAGCACCCGCTGCAGCAACTCGCGGTTCTGCTGATATATCAGACTGACGGTATCCTTGGTGAACATGGCTATGCTTTCCGTCAGGGCTGGAGGGTAAGGAGGCTGGGCCAGAATGCCGGCAGATCATGGACATCGGCAGAGGCAGGCGGGGGCGAGCCCTCTTGCCAGGCAACCCATGGGAGCGCGGCCAGACCATCTGGCAAAGCCCAGCCAGCAGCCTCACCCACGCGCCTGATCAGCCATTGGTCCCACGGCCCTGCCCGATAGGCCGGAACCAGGAAACCGGCGGTGGCCGCGCGCATCCGATACCGGGCAGGGGAGGACAACAATTGAAGATGTTCGGCTTGCGACGCGGCAAGCAGCACCAGCACATCTGTAGAGAACAACGGCTGGGGCGCCGGTCCGGGGAGGAACAGCACCCGTTCGCTCAGGAACTCGCGGCAGACTTCCGCAACGCCATGCCGGAACGTGCCGTCGCCCAGCGCGCTTTGCAAAACCTGCGGCAACAGGATCTCTGCCCCGATCGCCGATTGCGGCGTCGCGATCGCGCCCAGCCGCCCCGGTTCCGCGATCAGGCGCGCGGCATATCCGCTGTCGGGCAGATTCCCAGCTTGCCACGCAGTCAGATCGTAGCCGGCGAGGGGATCGGCTTCATCGCGGCAACCCAGCAGATCGTCCAAAGCTTTGTCCATGACGGCAACAGGTGTATTCCCTTGCAGAACCGCAGCAAGGTTTTTTCGAACGGCGTCCTGAAAAACCACCTGCAATTCGCCGAAGCGTCGGGGGAATTCGACGGCAGGGGCTGCCGCAAACTGCTCTTGTCGATTGGGGCGGAAATGTTTGGGAAGGAAAGATCTCAATTTCGCCCAATCTCGCGTGACCAGACAGCCGCAGCCAAAACGAGGAAGGCGAGTGCCAGTAAAAAGTGATGAAGCGGGTCGGTCCGCACAATCTGCGATGATTGGTAAGAGCCGATTGCCGACTGATCAAGCATATTCCCTTCGGTGAGGCTGTCAATTTCTTCAATGAGGTGAATATTCACACCGAAATCAAAGGTCTCGCTGTTGCCGCCCGGTCCGGAGCCCTCCGCCGGAAAGCTGACCGGAATGCGCTGCACGTCATTTCCATGCTGCAAGACCAGAAGGGATCTTTGCCCGGCGGCGCTAGTCTCTGGCCGGAAAGCGCCGGTATGCGACCCGAGACGCGGATCGAATTGCAAAGGCACGGCGCGGGCTGAACCATCGGATGCCAGAAGGCTGGCTGACAGCATGCCCGGCGTAGACACAGTTTGCAGCTCTGTCACGCTCAGACGATACCCTTGCCCAGCTTCCACAAGCCGGATCAGGTAGCGGTCCTGATCTGACCAGCCCAGCAGCAATCCCAGCATCTCTTCGGTAGCAGCCAGGCCTTTCGCGCCCCACGCTGCCCGCATCGGCCCGAGGAATGCCCCTGTCACCACACCGTTCCTTCCGGCATCGCGCCGCCAGACAAACAGCGGGTCGGGCGGCGGGCTGGAATGGACCGAGCCGATGCGGGCATCCACCCGGGCATAGGCGATCGCCAATCCTTCAACATCAATCCCCGCATCCATCAGCACCCCATCGCCGGAATTCAACGGACGAAAACTGCCGGGGCGGAAATACTCGCCGCGTTCCTCAGGCTCGAAATAGCGCAGGCGGATATTGCGCCCGTCGCCCCCCTCCCCGATCAGCAGCTCTTCGCCCCAGCTGGCGACACCCGTTGGGAAACGTGCATTTGATACCGAGATGGCCGTGGTGAAACAGCGTGGCGCAGTCTGCGGCGGCGCGAAATCAGCGTCCGAGATAAAAAAGAACGCGCAGTAGTTGGAGGCAAACCGGGCGGATTCCTGAATCGTGCTGTCGGGCACGGTTCCGCCGGATGCGGAAAGCCCGGCGGTGAACCTACGGGCAGCTGCCAGTGTTGCAGCCGACGCCGGGGCTTGCGGAAAACTGCGGGCCGACCCCTCGGCAAACGGCAGGATCGTCACACTGTCCTGCGGGCGCAACTGATCAAGGATCGCATTGATCGCACTTTTGGCAGACCCGAGCCGCACCCCGCCCATGGAGCCCGAGACATCCACAATGATCACGATATCGCGCGGCGGCGGCTCCTGAACGAAAAGCCGCGGGTCGCTGTCCACCGGCAGGATCGGGCTGAGCACCGAGCCGTTCCAGTCGGAAATCACCTGTTCCTGATCCACCGCGCCACGCAACGCACCGTTGACAAGGAAAATCCCGGTCCCATCAGCCGCCGCCAGCAATTGCCCTGGATAACCGGCGGGAAACGCCGCTGGCGAAAGCGCGTCGATCACCACCAGATCGAAGGACGCGGGGTCCGGCGGGTTGGTGGGATCGGCCCGCTCAACCTGCCAACGCAGAGAGGGCAAGGCTTCTGCCCAAGGGGCCCGGCCGAAAACCAGCACTCGTGCCGG
>JAUSPL010000184.1 GCA_030656535.1 Gemmobacter sp. | reverse complement strand
GCGGGCATAACACCGGCATCCTGAGCGAGCCGGGGCACAAGGGGCGGCACTACCGCATCGCGCACCGCCCGGCAGGGGCGCATTATGTCGGACCCGACGCCTGGCTGGCAGAGACTGCGCCAAAGCCCGGATCGTGGTGGCCGGACTGGGAGGATTGGTTGGCGGCGCAGGGCGGAGGTCTGGTCAATCCGCCCGGAATGGGAGCACCGGACAAGGGCCTTGCCCCGATCTGCCCCGCACCCGGCAGCTATGTGATGCAGCTTTGAACGTTGACGCAACGACAGGATGACAGCATGACCCACCCCCGTCTGACATTTCACGGTGCCGCCCGTTCGGTCACAGGGTCCTGTTTCCGGCTGGAAACCGAACACGGGGATATCCTGATCGACTGCGGGTTGTTTCAGGGATCGAAGACCGAAAAGGAACTGAACTACCGCCCCTTCCCCTTTGCGCCCGAAAGGATTGCAGCGGTGATCCTCAGCCATGCGCATATCGACCATTCGGGTTTACTGCCCAAACTGGTGAAACACGGGTTCTCCGGGCCGATCCACGCGACACAGGCCACGACCGATCTGGCCGGGGTGATGCTGCCCGACAGTGCGCATATTCAGGAGATCGAGGTTGAGCAGTTCAACCGTCGTGCCGCCCGCCGCGACCGCGGCTCGGTCACCCCGATCTATACCGGCGCGGATGCGGCGGCCTGCCTCGATCTGTTCCAGTCGCACCCTTATGACAGCTGGTTTGCAGTTCTGCCCGGCCTGAAGGCGCGGTTCTGGAACGCGGGGCATCTTCTGGGGTCCGCCTCGGTCGAGGTCGAGATGGCACAGGCTGCGGGTGATCCGCTGCGCATCCTGTTCTCGGCGGACATCGGACCGGACTACAAGCTGATGCACCCCGATCCCGAAGGCCCAAGCGGGGTGGACTATCTGATCTGCGAGGCGACCTACGGCGACCGCGACCGCATTGACGCCACCGCCGACCGCCGCCGCCAACTGCTGTGCGACGAGGTGCGCGCAGCCATGCACCCCCATGGCACGTTGCTGATTCCATCATTCGCCGTCGAACGTGCGCAGGAACTGATCAGTGATCTGGCCCGCCTGATCACTGATGGTGCCTTGCCGCAGATCCCGATCTATGTGGACAGCCCGCTTGCCACCAAGGCAACCCGGATTTTCGCAAAACATCACAAAGAGTTGGAGGAAGGTGCGGTGCTGATGCGGGGCCTGAAGTCACGGCATCTGCATTTCACCGAGACGCGCGAGCAAAGCATCGCACTTGACCGGGTACAGGGATTTCACATCGTCATCGCGGCTTCGGGCATGTGCGACGCGGGGCGCATCCGGCATCGGCTGAAGAACTGGCTTTGGCGTGACGAGGCCACCGTTCTGTTCACCGGATTTCAGGCGGTGGGCACTCTGGGGCGCATCTTGCAGGACGGTGCGAAATCGGTGCGCATTCAGGGCGAGGAATTTGCGGTGCGCGCCCGGATACGGTCGCTTGACCTTTACTCCGGTCACGCCGACGGCACCGAATTGCGCGACTGGATCAAGGCTCGGTTGCCGATCCGGCATCAGGTCTTCCTGGTGCATGGCGAAGAGCCCGCGATGGCAGGGCTTGCGGTGCGACTGGACGGAATTGTCGCAGAGCGCAACGTCTTGCAGCCGAAACTGGACGAGGGATTTGTGCTGACACCAGACGGCGCCCAAAGCCTTGCCCCGGCGACGCCACCGCGTCTTTCGCCTGAAAAAGTTGCGCACCTTGATTGGCACAACGACGTGTCGCGCCTGCTGCTGGAAATCAACGAGAGCCTTCTGGCCACCCCGGACGAAAAGACCCGCGCCGCCCTGATCCGCCGGTTGCAGCGCGCGCTGAAGGACGCAGAGCGCCAAAGCTGACGGGTGGGGCGCGTTGGATGCGACCTGATCCGTGTCAATGCGCGAATGGGTTCGATCTGGAAGTGAGGATGACGTGCAAACCTGGGAGGGTGAAATGTATCAGCATATCCTTGTTACCGTGGCATTTGACACGGAACACGCGCCGGAGCCGGCGTTGCAAGCCGCAAAGGCCCTGTCGTCGCCCGGCGGAAAGGTGACGGTTTTGCATGTGAAGGAGAAGATCCCGAGCTATGCGATCTCTTACATCCCTGCGGATTATGATGCCGATCTGAAGGTGGCTATCCGTGATCGGCTGGAGGCGTTGGCCACGCAATTTGAAAACGGTGCGGGCGTGTTGATCGAGGGGCATTCGGGCCACACGATTCTGGAATGGGCCGAGGCCAATCAGGTGGATTGCATTGTGATCATGTCGCACCGGCCCGGATTGCAGGACTATTTCCTTGGCAGCACCGCCAGCAGGGTCGTGCGCCACGCGCCATGTTCGGTCCATGTGATCCGTTGAAGCGCTGACCGCGCGTCTGCTGGCCTGCCCTCCCCCTACCCCGCGAGCGCCTGATCCAGATAAGCCACGGCTTGTGCTGTGGTCGCGAGCCGGGGGTAGTCGGCCTCGGGGATCGGCAGGCCAAAGCGTTTGTGCAATGCACTGACAAGGTTCAGGAAGTCCATCGAGTCAAGCCCAAGGTCGTCTTGCAGATGATCGCCATCGCCAATGGTCGCGGCATCAAGGTCGGGGGCGACGGCGGTCAGGTCTGCAAGGAAGGCGGCACGAAGGTCAGCCAGAGAAATGGCTTGGGTCATGGGTGTTCAGTCTCCTGCAACAGGCGGTCGATCTCGGCCAGGAATATGGCCCCCCGGCGACCGTCGCTGATCCGGTGGTCGGCGGCAAGGGTGGCGGTGACGGAAAGGCGGGGTTGGATGGCACCATCGCGGACCACCGCTTTCAGGCGCGGCGTGCCGAAGCCGACAAGCGCCACCTGCGGCGGGTAGATGACGCCGGTCAGCGCATCGACCCCGGTCTGGCCCAGCGAGGATACCGTGATCGTGCCTTGGGTGATCTCGCTGTTGCGAAGGCGGCCGGCGCGGGTGCGGGCGACCATGTCGCGCATCGCGTCCATGATGGCGTCAAGGTCCATGCCCTGTGCGTCAAGGATCGCGGGTGCGATCAAACCGCCCCCCCGCATGGCCACCGCCAGACCGCAATGGACGGACGCAGATGCGGCAAAGGGCTCTGCCTCGAACCGGCCATTCAGTTCCGGCACCTTGGCCAGCGCCCGCACCGTGGCGCGGACGAGCATCGCCCCCATCAGCAGGCGCCGGTCCGGGGTGCGGTCCGCATTCAGCGCAGTCAGCCGGTCCTGCGCGGTCTGCAGGTCAATGTCGTGGCTAAGGTAGTAATGCGGGATCTCGCGCTTGGACCGGCTCATCGCGGCGGCGATGGCCCGGCGCATCTCGGTCAGGTCGAGGCCCGGCTTGCCC
>JAUSPL010000182.1 GCA_030656535.1 Gemmobacter sp. | reverse complement strand
CTGATGATCCTTGCGGCGTCGGGGGCCACCGCGATGACCGGGGTGGAACTTGAGCAGTTCTTTTTGGCACTCATCTTGCTGGGAGTGGGGTGGAATTTCGGTTTCATCGGGGCGACGACCATGTTGACGACCGCCTATGCGCCGCATGAACGTGGGCGCATGCAGGGCATGAACGATCTGATCGTGTTCGGGGGTGTCACGCTGGCATCATTCAGTTCCGGCGGGTTGATGAACTGTTCGGGCGGATCCGTGCAGGCGGGATGGGAGGCCGTGAACCTTGCGATGATCCCGTTCCTTGTGCTGGCAGGCGGCGCGCTGATCTGGCTGATGATGCGCCCCAAAGAGACCTGAGCCCCGCAATGGTCGGGGTCCGGCCTGCGGCGGACTTGTTGTGGAAAGACAGACATCAGGAAATGGGATGCAGGCAGCTATGACACCTCAGGCGGTCGAAGCCTTGTTCACCCGCAGTACCGGACAATACCTGTGTGCGCGCTGGGACCGACCCATCGTGCCCGTGGTTTTCGGGGTCGAGGATGCAACGCTGAGCATCGTCAAAGGCGCAATCGAGGCGGTTGTTGCGTTGGCCGGCCACCGGATGGCCGACACAGACGTCGAACTGGGTGCCAATCTTATGGTGTTCTTTGTACGCGACTGGTCCGATCTTACGGATGTACCGCAACTGTTGCGGCTGGTGGATGGGTTGCCCGAAACGGTGGCGCGCTTGCAGGCAGCAGGGGCGAACCAATACCGGGTATTTAGGTTTGATCCTGCGGGCGCGATCCGGGCGGCTTTTGTTTTCATCAGGATGGACGATGATCTGGCGCAGGTTCCGGCCGAGGTTCTGGCATTGTCGCAGGCAGTACAGGTTATCGTCTTGTGGTCTGACACGGCATTTCAGTCGCTGTCGCCACTGGCCGAGGTCGGCGGTCGGGTCATCTTGCGCCCGGAAATCGGGGCGCTGATCCGGGCGGTGTATGATCCGGTCTTGCCTGCGGTGACACAGGATCCGACCCATGCCTACCGGCTGGTTGCCCGGATGAACGTGACCTGATGCGCGAGGCCGACCTGTACCCCGACCTCAAGGCATATCTGGAGGCACAGGGCTATGAGGTGAAGGCCGAGGTCGGCGCCTGCGATGTGATGGCGCGGCGCGGTGACGACCCGGTTGTGGTTGTTGAAATGAAGCTGTCGTTTTCCTTGGCGCTGGTCATGCAGGGCGTGGCGCGGCAAGCGGTGTTTGACCATGTCTATCTGGCGGTGCCGGTGGCCGAAAAGGGATGGAAGCTGCGATACCGTGATGTTGTCACGCTTTGCCGGAGGCTGGGACTGGGCTTGCTGGCTGTGCGTCCAGGCCACGGCGTCGAGGCGCACCTGGACCCCGGCCCCTATCAGCCGCGCAAGAATGTTGTCCGTGCGGGCCGGCTGTTGCGGGAATTCGAGCGCCGGGTGGGCGACCCCAATGTCGGGGGCACGACGGGCATCCCCCGCATGACGGCCTATCGCCAGGATGCGATCCGCTGTGCGCAGGTTCTGGTCGCAGCGCCGTGCAAGGCCGCCGATGTGGCAAAGGTGGCTGGGGTGGCACGGGCGGGCCCCTTGATGCGCGCAGATCACTATGGGTGGTTCGAGCGGGTAGCCCATGGCGTCTACGCGCTGACCCCAAAGGGCCGCGCCGCGCTGGACGTCGCAACGCTGCAGCCCTAGCATAGCCATATGAACCAGTTGATGACTCACACCCTTGCGATACGCGTCTACTACGAAGACACCGATCTTGCCGGGATCGTCTACTACGCCAATTACCTCAAGTTCATAGAACGCGCCCGCAGCGAATGGGTGCGCAAACTGGGGATCGATCAGACCCGGCTGCGCGCCGACGAAGGCCTGGTTTTTGCCGTTCGCCGGGTCGAGGCCGACTACCTGTCACCCGCCCGGTTTGACGACATGCTGGAGGTCCGCACCCAGCTGATTGCGCTGACCGGCGCACGGATCGTGCTGGGGCAGGCGGTCTGGCGCGGCGCGAGGTGTCTGTTTGATGCCAAGGTCACGTTGATTGTGCTGACCGACGCGGGCAGGGCGGCCCGAATCCCAAAGGCTTTGCGCGAAAGGCTTGCGTCCAGCGCATAGCAGGGTTTCGCTTGTCTGTGACGGCTTGACGCAGATGTGTTGGCAAAGCCGGTGCATTCGGGTTAGAAGTGCCTTAGAGAGGCCGCAAAGACGGCACAATTCGGCAACGAGCAGGCACAGTATGGAAACGGAAACCCTTGCGATCGCGCAGGAGATTGATTTCTCCTTGTTTGCGCTGTTCGCGCGCGCCACCCTGACGGTCAAGATCGTCATGACCTTGTTGATGGTCATGTCCTTCTGGTCGTGGGCGATCATCGTGCAAAAACACTTGATGTACCGTCGGGCGCGACGCGATTCATCGGTGTTTGATTCGGCCTTTTGGTCGGGAGAGCCATTGGACGAGCTTTATGACAAGCTGGGTTCTGAACCCTCTGGGGCGTCAGAGCGTGTGTTCGCGGCCGGAATGACCGAATGGCGGCGCAGCCACCGTCAGGACGGCGGATTGATCGCCGGGGCGCAGGCCCGCATCGACCGCTCGATGAATGTGGCGATTGCGCGCGAATCCGAGGGTCTGACCAAAGGCCTGTCGTTCCTTGCGACCACCGGGTCTACTGCGCCGTTCATTGGTTTGTTCGGGACAGTCTGGGGCATCAAGCACGCGTTCGAACAGATCGCGATCAGCCAGAATACCAGCCTGGCCGTGGTGGCCCCCGGTATCGCCGAGGCACTGTTGGCCACGGGCATCGGTCTGGTGGCCGCTATTCCTGCGGTGGTGTTTTACAACAAGCTGTCCGCCGACAGCGACCAGATCGTGGGGAACTACGAATCCTTCTCGGATGAATTCGCGACCATCCTGTCGCGCCAGTTGGACGCCTAGACGATGGGCGCGGGTGTCATTCAGAAGTCCGGTGGCGGGCGCGGGCGTCGCCGTGGCGGATCAAAGCCGATGGCGGAAATCAACGTCACGCCGTTTGTGGACGTGATGCTGGTTCTCTTGATCATTTTCATGGTTGCCGCGCCGTTGCTGACGGTTGGTGTTCCGGTCGAACTGCCGAAAACCGCAGCAACTGCCTTGCCGACCGAGCCCGAAGAGCCGCTGACCATCACCCTGACAGCGGACGGGCGGACGCTGAT
>JAUSPL010000159.1 GCA_030656535.1 Gemmobacter sp. | reverse complement strand
GGCTTCGTGTTCCAGTTCTACAATCTGGTGCCCAGCCTGACCGCGCGTGAAAACGTGGCGCTGGTGACCGAGATCGCACGCCGCCCGATGTCACCGGATGATGCCTTGGCGCTGGTGGGTCTGACAGACCGCCGCGACCATTTCCCTGCGCAACTCTCGGGTGGTGAGCAGCAGCGGGTGGCAATTGCCCGGGCCATCGCCAAGAACCCTGAGGTGTTGCTGTGCGACGAACCGACCGGCGCGCTTGATTCCGCGACGGGCATCAAGGTGCTGGAGGCGTTGATGCAGGTGAACCGCACGATTGGTGCGACCACGCTTGTCATCACCCACAATGCCGCGATCCGCGAAATTGCCGACCGGGTCTTGCGCTTTGCCGATGGCCGGATTGTCGAGGAGACCATCAACGCCACCAAGAAAAGCCCGGCAGAGGTGTCATGGTGATCTCGCCCCTGCGCCGCAAGGTGTTGCGCGATCTGCGCCGCCTTTGGGCGCAGGTGCTGGCGATTGCGCTGGTGCTGGCGGCCGGGGTGGCGACACTGATCCTTGGCAACGGGGCGTATTCATCGCTCTATGAAACCCGGGCGCGGTACTATGACGACTATCGTTTCGCCGATGTCTTTGCCGATGTGACCCGCGCACCGCGCGCCTTGCTGGGCGATATCCGCGAGATCGACAACGTGCTGGCCGCCGAAGCCCGGATCGTGAAGCTGGCGCTGCTGGACATGCCTGCCATGGCAGAGCCTGGAACGATGTTCCTGGTCTCGTTGCCCGAAGACGGCGACCGGGGGCTGAACCTGTTGCACCTGCGGCAGGGGCGGCTGCCGGATCCGCAATCCGCGCGCGAAGTGGTGGTGTCCGAAGGCTTTGCCGCCGCCCACCGGCTGCGGCCCGGCGCGCCGCTGACGGTGCTGATGAACGGCCAGCGGCGCGAACTGGTGGTGACCGGCATCGCCCTGTCGCCCGAGTTCATCTATGCGCTGGGGCCCGGCGAGATGATGCCCGACCCACGCCGCTTTGGCATTGCCTGGCTGCCGCGCCCGGCGCTTGAGGCGGCCTTTGATCTTGAAGGCGCCTTTTCCAATGTGGTGCTGAAACTGGCACCCGGCGCGTCCGTTGATCGCACGATCGAGGCGCTTGATCGTTTGACCGCACCCTACGGCGGGGCGGGTGCGGTGGCACGCAAGGACCAGATCTCGCACGCCTTTCTGGATGCCGAATTGAAACAGCTGAGCGCGATGGTCAAGGTGCTGCCGCCGATCTTCCTGTTGGTCGCGGCGATGCTCGTCAACATCACCCTGTCACGCCTCATCACGCTGGAGCGCGAGCAGATCGGGCTGTTGAAGGCCATCGGCTATTCGTCGCGGGCCATCGCCCAGCATTACGTTGAATTCGTGCTGGCAATCGCCGCGCTGGGCATCGCTATTGGCATTTCGGCGGGGGTCTGGCTTGGGGTCGGTCTCGCGCAGCTTTACGCCCGCTTCTTTTCTTTCCCGTTCCTGATCTTTACCCGCGATCCGCAGATCTACGGGCTGGCTGCCGCTGTCACCGTGGCCGCTGCCGTGGCGGGGGCGCTGTTGGCCGTGCGTGTTGCGGTGGCCTTGCCACCTGCCGTGGCGATGTCGCCGCCCGCACCCGCCGACTACCGGGCCCGGATGGGGGTCTTCAGTCGGCTTTTCGCCTTGCGCCAGACCGGGGTGATGGTGACGCGGCATCTGTTCCGCTGGCCTCTGCGAACCGCCTCTGGCACGTTTGGCGTTGCCATGGCGGTCGCGATCCTTGTGGCCTCGCTGTGGTCCTTCGGGTCGATCAACCACATGATCGACGTCACTTTCAGCCGTGCCGAACGGCATGATGCGCTGGTGGCTTTCGGGGCAGCCGAACCGGCGCGCGCGCTGTTTGCCGCCCGCCAGATGCCCGGCGTTCTGGCGGCAGAGCCGTTTCGCGCCGTGGCCGCCCGGATCAGCCACCGCGCCCTGTCGCGCAAGCTGTCGATCATGGGCAAGCCCGAAACGCCCGTGTTGTCGCGCGTTCTGGCCCCCGACCTGCGTCCGATGGCGATGCCAGAGGCGGGGCTGATCTTGTCCGAAGCGCTGGCCGAAGCCTTGGCCGTTCGCCCCGGCGACCGCGTGACAGTCGCGTTTCTGGAAGGCACGCGCCAGACCGTGACCCTGCCGGTCAGCGGCCTGTCCCTGGGCTATGTGGGTCTTGGGGCCGCGATGGAGATCACCGCACTGAACCGGGCGATGGGCGAAGGGGCGCTGATTTCCGGGGTAGCCTTGCAGATCGACCAGACCGGGCAGGAGGCATTCTACGCCGCCGCGAAGGCCACACCCAAGACCGGCTTTGTGGCCGTAACCGCCCTGACTGTGGCGCGGTTCAAGGAAACGCTGGCGGAAAACATCACGGTCATGATCAGCGTCTATGTCGGGTTGGCGGCGATCATCGCCGTGGGGGTCGTCTACAACTTTGCCCGCATCGCGCTGTCCGAACAGGGGCGCGAACTGGCCAGCCTGCGGGTTCTGGGCTTCACCCGAGGCGAGGTGTCGGGCATCGTGTTTGGCGAATTGGCCACGGTGGTCTTGGCTGCGCAACCTGTTGGCTGGGTGATCGGCTATGTCATTGCGTTTGGCATGGTCCAGGCCTTTTCGTCCGATCTTTACCGCGTGCCGTTTGTGATCGGACCCGAGGTCTATGTGACCGCCAGCCTGATCGTCTGTGCCGCCGCCTTGGCCTCGGCCTGGGCGATCCGGGGGCGCATCAACACCCTCGACATGGTCGAGGTTCTGAAAACGAGGGAATAAGCCATGCGCCGCCTGATCCTTGCTATTGCTGGTCTGGCCCTGCTTGCAGGGATCGTTTGGGCCTTCCTGCCCCGGCCGGTTGAGGTCGAGGTGGCCGATATCGCGCCACGCACCATCGAGGTTGTCGTGGCCGAAGAAGGCGAGGCGCGCATCCGCGAGGTGTTCACCATCTCGGCCACGATCGGCGGCAAGCTGCGGCGGATTGACCTGCACGCGGGCGACCCGGTCTTTGCGCAAGAAACCGTGGTGGCGGTGATCGGCCCGGCGGCCCCTGCCCTGCTGGATGCACGGGCGCGCAGCGTGGCCGAGGCGACGAAATCAGCCGCACAATCTGCTGTCGATCTGGCGGCAGCGCAGGTAGTACAAGCGGAGGCCGCACTGGAGTTCAGGACGGCCGAGGCTGACCGGTCCCGCGCGCTTTTTGAAAGGGCGGCCATCTCGCAGCGGGTGCTGGACACCGCCGTTCTGGAACAAAGAACCGCTCAGGCTGCCTTTGACAGCGCCAAGGCCAATCTCGCGGTGCGTCAGCGCGAGTTGGAAAGCGCCGAAGCGGTACTTGGCACCGGCGACCCCTACGGTGCCGAAGCCTGCTGCGTGGACATCATCGCCCCGGTTTCGGGACGGGTGCTGCGGGTGCTGACCGAGAACGAACAGGTGGTGCAGCCCGGCACGCCGATCATGGAAATCGGCAATCCCGGCAACCTTGAGATCACTGTGGATCTGTTGTCGCGCGATGCCGTGCGGGTGCGCGAAGGATCCGAGGCGCAAATCAACGGCTGGGGCGGCGCGCCCCTATCGGCACGGGTCGAACGCATTGAACCATCGGCCAGAACCAGGGTGTCGGCGCTTGGCATTGACGAGCAGCGGGTCAGGGTGATCCTGAC
>JAUSPL010000149.1 GCA_030656535.1 Gemmobacter sp. | reverse complement strand
CGACGACCGCGCTGGATGTGGCGGTGCAGGCACAAATTCAGGTCTTGATGCAGGATCTCATTCGCGAACACGGAACCGCCATGGTCTGGATGTGGTTGGCGATGTTTGCGACGACGTGGTCGTCATGCGCTACGGCGTCACCTTGGAATCCGGCCCGGTGGCATCGGTGCTGTTGCCCCCCAAGCACACCCATACACGCGACCTGCTGACCGCGCGGCCTCAGCTTCGCTCTGCCGATCTGTCGGCTGTCAGGGGGGCCACCGATGTCTGACGTCTTTCTTGGGGTGCGCGATCTGAGGCACGAATTCCGGTTGCCTTCGGGTCTATGCGAAGGGTCGCGCCGCATGGTCGCCATGAGCAACGTCACCCTTTCGATTTGACGGGGCGAGGCTTTCAGGCTCGTCCGAGAAACCGGGTCGGGCAAATCGACAATCGGGCGCATCATAGCCCGGCTGGTCGCCCCCACGAAGGGCGACTTGCGGTTTTAGGGTCAGGACCGGCTTGCGCTGCGCGGTCCCAAGCTACGCGCCGCAAGACGCGACACCCAGATGCTGTTCCAAAACCCCTATGCGTCGCTTGAACCGTGCGGGCGGGTCAAGGATCTGCTGGCAGAGTCCCTGAAATCCTGCACGGAACAGCGCGGGCGGGCCCTGATGGACCGCTTGATCGAACTGTCGGCACAGGTGGGGCTGGACACCACGTGGATTGACCGCTTTCCCCGTCAGTTTTTTGGCAGCCAACGACAGCGGATCGCCATTGCCCGCGCATTGGCAACACGGCCCAAGTTATTGATGGCAGACGAACCCGTCTCTTCGCTGGATGTCCCCAGGCAGGCGCAGGGTCTGGCCTTGTTGCGGCACATCACTGTCGATGAGGGACCGGCGCTGCTGTTCATTTCGCACGAGATGTCCGTGGTCGATCATCTTTATCAAACAGTTGGCAAGCAAAGCCCTGGCCGGTTAAAGGGATGTGGTCCGGTAAACACTGTATTCCGCGGTCCGCGGACCGATTACACCAGTCGATTGATCGCCGCCATTCCGGGCAAGCGGTGCCGCGCGCTGCAAGCCACGCAGGGGGAACACCAATGAAGATCGCGGTCGCCGGATTTCAGCACGAAACCAACAGCTTTGCCGGAAACACCACCAGCCGGGCAGAGTTCGATGCCCCCGGCGGCTGGCCGGTCTTTTGTCGCGGTCAAGGATTGCTGGACACCTTGCGCAGCACCGGCACCCCGATGGCAGGTGCGTTGCAGGTGGCCGAGGTCAATGGGGCGCAGGCCCAGCCGCTGCTGTGGTGCATGGGTTTGCCGTCCGGGCCGGTCGAGGATACCGCCTTTGACGACATCGCGGGTGAAATCTGTGACGGTTTCCGAGTTGCGTTGGCCGACGGCGCGCAAGCCCTGTACCTTGACCTGCACGGCGCAATGGCGACCCTGTCATGGCCCGATGCAGAGGGCGAACTGATCCGCCGCCTGCGCGCCATTGCCCCTGCGCCGTTTCCCATCGCTGCGTCGTTTGACCTGCATGGCAATACTTCCGAGGGCATGGTGCGCGACCTGACCCTGCTGGACTGCTACCGCACCTATCCGCATATCGACCTGCGCGATACTGGCGCGCGGGTGATGACGCGGCTGGTGGCGCATCTGCGCGGGGCACCAGCCCCGGCTATAGCCTGGCGAGCAGTCCCGTTTCTGGTGCCCGCCAACGAACAATGTACCTTGATCGAGCCAACGATAAGCCTTCTGGAAAAAGCCGAGGCCTGATCGCCGCCACCCCAGGGCTGGAGGTTGTCACCCAGTTCTTTGGGTTTCCGCTGGCAGATGTCCCGGATGCCGGACCGGCGGTCATTGCACAGGCCACCGATGCGGAAACCGCAAACGCGGCCGCAGACCACATGCTGGCCCTGTGGCTGGCAGAGGAGGGCACGTTTTCCACCCGTCGCCTGTCCGCACATCAGGCCGTGGCCGAAGCGCTGCAACTGGCCGCAGGCCCGGGAACGGGACCGGTCATGGTCGCGGACACCCAAGACAACCCGGGTGGCGGCGGGACCGGCACCACCACAGGTATGCTGCATGCGCTCTTGGCGGCGGGTGCCGTGGGGTCGGTCATGGTGCATATCGCCGACGCCCCCGCCTGCGTGGCCGCGCATGCTGCGGGTGTGGGCGCGATGATTGACATCACCATCGGAGCGGGCACGACAGACAGGTTCGGACCGCCCGTGCCTGGGCCGTGGCGAGTCGTCGCGCTGGGATCCGGGTCGTTCACCGGCATCGGGCCGATGTACCGGGGCAATGCCATCGCGCTGGGGCCAGTCGCGCTGCTGGAGCAAGCTGGCGTGCAGGTGATCGTCGCCCCGCGCAAGATGCAGGCGTCAGAACCCGGGCTGCTGTTGCACCTTGGCCTTGCACCGGAAACTCTGCGGATCATCGTCGTCAAAAGTTCCGTTCACTTCCGGGGGGCCTATCAGCCTATGGCCAGGGCGATCCTTCTTGCGCTTGCTCCCGGACTGGTGGAATCAGACCTGACGCGACTTGACTATCGTCTTGCCACCCGCAAGCCCGCGCGTCGGGCCACAGCAGACTGAGACACCACGAATGACCGCTCCAACGCCCTCCCTGCCCCGCACGACCGCCGTGATCGGTTCCGGCATTATCGGCGCTTGCATAGCCGCAGAGCTGGTTGTTCGCGGGCACGCCGTGACGCTGATCGACCCGGCGGACGCAGGTGGCGAACAGGCCGCAAGTTTTGGAAATGGTGCGTTCATCAGTCCGGCGTCGATCTTGCCGATGTCCTTTCCGGGCATGTGGCGCAAGGTGCCCGGCTATCTGACCGACCGTTCGGGGCCGGTTACCATTCGCTGGCGCGACCTGCCGGGGCTGACGCCCTGGCTGTGGCGGTTCTTGCTGTCGGGGGCGACCGAGGCCCGGTGGCGGCGCACGGCCAGCAGCCTGCATGCGTTGTTGGCCGATGCGCCGGAACGGCATCGGTCGCTGGCCGCGCGCATCGGTCGCGCGGATCTGATCCGGCAAAACGGGCTGATCTACGCCTTTCGTGATCGCGCAGCCTTTCAGGGCGACGCACTGGGATGGCAGATCCGCCGGGATCACGATGTAACGATGGAAGAACTTGGAGCAGCCGATCTGGCGCGGCTCGTGCCTTGTCTCAATCCGCGCTACACGTTTGGCATCCTGGTGACATCGGGGGCCCACTGCACTGACCCGGGCGGGTATGTCGGCACTTTGGCTGGATGGGCCGCTGCCAATGGCGCACGACACGTGCCGGCCGCTGCCACCGGGTTCGATGCGCGCGACGGTCGGGTGACGGCCGTCCGAACGACGCTTGGCCCGGTGCCGTGCGATGCAGCGGTGATCGCTGCAGGGATTCACTCCGGCCCCTTGGTGTACCTGACCGGTGACCGCGTCCCGATGACCGCCGAGCGGGGATACCATGTCGAGGTGACCAATCCAGCCGTCGCCCCGGCAATCCCGGTGATGCCGCAAGACGGCAAGATGGCGAACACCCTGACCGCGGGTGGCCTGCGCGCCGCAGGTCAGGTGGAGCTTGGCGCCGCCGACGCGCCGCCGGACTGGCGCCGGGCCGATATCCTGCTTGACCATCTGTTGCGCTGCTATCCTGGGCTTGGACCGCGTGCCGGGCTGACGGTCCGGCGCTGGCAGGGCAACCGCCCGTCCACCCCCGACGGCCTGCCGGTCATTTCGCCGGCGTCCGGAATGGCGGGCGTGTTTCACGCCTTTGGCCACGGCCACATCGGGCTTGCAGCCGGGCCGAAAACCGGCGCGCTGATTGCCGATCTGGTAGAAGGCACGCCGCCCGCGATTGACATGCGCCCCTACGCGGTGTCCCGGTTCCGCACCAAGGCCGGACGATGACCACAACGGTAATCCAGTCGACGGGCGCAGGCAGCGCAGCGCGATTGCGTTCAGCACACCGATGGATGGCGACGTGAAACAAGTTTTTTACGCAGCCCTGATGCGGGTTATCCGGCTGACTGGCGCGACATTGCGCATTGCGCGCACCAGACCGAAGGCGAATTACCGCGATCAGTTATTCCATGGCGCGACGTCACGACATGAACGCTCACGATGCCACCAACCTTGTGACACCGGACCGGGCCACATCGGGTTTCGGAGTGCTCTTTCGGGTCGGTTGGGTGCCAATCCCGCCCGTTTGTATCATTGAGGGTGCCTGGAAATGGGGTATTTCCTTCCTTCTGATTGCGCCCTGCAGGCCTTTGACGCGGCGGCACGTCACCTTGGCTTTGCCCCCGCCGCCGAGGACCTTCGCCTGACTTGAAGTGGCGTCAGCCGTCAGATCCATACCCTTGAGGCCATATTGGCGTGAAGCAGTTTGAGCACTTGGGATCGCGTGTTTGTGCTGACCGAAGTCGGAAATAGCGACGCGCCCAAGCTTCGGGTCGCGCTGGACGGGCTGGAAGAAACCTCCATCGATGCGGCACGCGGACGAAAACCCATGTGGCGCTGATGATCGGGACCCGGCCGACAACGGGCGCTCGCTCGCTGGCTGGTGCCACGGTTGAGTGGCTTTGCCGCGGCGTGCCCGGACATCCCGTTGGAAATTCTGGAAACCGGACCCGCGGCGGACGTGGCCGATCTGACGCCAGTTTGTTTACGCAGGCATGGAAAACAAGGTCTCGCGCCCTGGGGCCGGCAAGGTTGGCTGAGCGGACATCCCATATTGGCCAGATCGTGTCCCGGATCATCGTGTGGGACCATCATGTGGCGTCGCGCCGCCATCCTGGCGCAGATATGCTGCCCTGCGCGCGGGGAAACACTTGCATATGTCGTGTACTGTCGCCATGCAGAGATCGTGACACAGGCACCCATAATGACATCCCCTTTGCTGACCAGCCTTGGCTGGTCCCCGTTCTTCGAAGATCAGTTGGACCCCGCCGAAGGCGGGCTTGTTCCCGTGCGCATCGCGGCGGTGCACAGGTCCCGCCTGATGGCGGAAACCGGAACAGGCCAGATCAGGCTTGGCCTGCAAGGCAATACCACGGATTTCGCGGTCGGTGATTGGGTGTTGATGGACCCTGAGACACGGATGGCCATACGCAGGCTGGACCGCAAGACGCTGTTGCGCCGGCGGACTGAAAGCGCCCACATCCCGCAACTGATTGCTGCGAATGTCGATACCTTGTTCATCGTCACGTCGTGCAATGACGATTTCAATCCAGCCCGGCTGGAACGGTATCTTGCCCTTGCAAACGAATCCGGGGCTGACCCTGTGATTGTCCTTACAAAAACCGATCTGGTCGCCGATCCGGAAGCCTGGCGTTCCCAAGCCGAGGCCTTGCAGCGCGGCCTGGCCGTCGTCTTGCTCAATGCCAAGTCACCTGATGCGACCATCACCCTGGCGCCCTGGTGCGGGACCGGCCGGACTGTCGCACTTGTCGGATCGTCTGGTGTCGGTAAATCGACGCTGCTGAACACGCTTGCCGACAAAGCGCCGGATGAGGCGCAGCCGACCGGCGATATCCGCGAAAACGATGCCAAGGGTCGGCACACGACCACCGCGCGGTCCTTGCATGCCATCGCGGGCGGGGGCTGGGTCATCGACACGCCGGGGATGCGGACGTTGCATGTCAGCGATGTCGCAGCCGGGCTGGATGTGCTGTTTGCAGAAGTCACCGAACTGGCCCCCAACTGCAAGTTCAGGGACTGCACCCATGCGCACGAACCGGGCTGCGCCGTTCTGGCCGCCGTCGCGGCGGGTACGCTGTCCGCAGATCGGTTGGACCGCTGGCGAAAGCTGCATGATGAAAATCGCGCCAATACCCCTGTTCAGGCCGGGGCACGCGGCAACAAATCCGAGGTTCCGCGCGGGCGACGCTGATAATGGCGTGTGCGACCTGCCCCCTTGCGGGCTGGGCTGCGCGCGGCCATGCCAGTCGTTTGCCCGATGGCCCCGGCGCGCCCGTTTACGGTGGCACAGACATCTTTGCCTGCACGTTCACAGGTTTGGCATTTGGCCCCACGCCACGACACCCCTATCTTGGATCAAAGACGCATGCCGACGCCCGGCCTCGCGCGATCGGAGCCGAAACAGCATGACCCCCAGACCCACGTCGGCCGAAGCGCGCGGCATGCAATCCGCCCGCGAGATCGAGGCACACCTGAAAGCACTGGAATCGTTTACGCCCTTGGCTTTAGGGGTGCTTTCGGTTGCCTCGGGGATTTACACATACTTGGGGGTTTCGTCGCTGCTGAACGACTCGGGGGCGATGTCGTTCTTTGCTGCGGTGGCCTATTCGCTGGCGGTGTCGGTCGCGATCTTCGTATTCTGGAGCTATCTCATCCGCCTGTTGCCCGCGGTTCGCACGGCGGCTGCGCGGCTTGGGCTGTTCTTGTCGATGGCGCTGGGGTCTTTGGCGATCATCGCCATGTCCAGTTGGCTGAACGCTGCGGCCCTGGCCGGGTCCGCTGCGGTTGAACAGCATCTGGCGCGCACCGTCCAGGATTATCAAAACGGTCTGGAACAGGCCAACCGTGTGGCCGTTGCGGCCCAGGGGTTGGGGCTTGATGTGGCGCGCACCCGGCAAAGTTTTCAGGACCTGTCCGCGCAAGAGGCCACCGGCAACCTGTCGGGCACGGCGGGTCGCGGGGCTGTTTTCCGGGTCTTGACCCAAAAGGCAGATGAGCTTGCGGCGCTGGAATCACAGATCGCGGCACAGGCACCCTTGGTCAGCGCGGCCTTCGCCGAGGGCAATCAGATCCTCAGCCGGATGCGGGCATTGACGGCATCTGTCGGCGATGTCGAGCAGCGTTCGGTCGAATTTGCCGAGGAATCGGTGCGGCTTGCCGGTCTTATCGCGCAGTTGCGGCAACTGTCCGTGGCCCCCCTTGTGGCGCGGGCCGCACAGGATCTGGCGGCCTCTGTGGTGTTGCCCGCGCTTGACGGATCCACCGAAGGCATCCGCAGCGACCAGCAGTCCACCATCGACTCGGTCTTGACGCTGCTTGCGCAACGGGCCGAGACGCTGAAATCGGCGGCAGAAGAAGTTCTGGCGATGCCAACACCGGATGACACCACTTATTCGCCGATTTCCACGGCAGACGCCGTATTGCGGTATGCTGGCGATTTCGTTCCATCCTGGGCCGGGGCCATTGCGATTGACCTGCTGCCTGCGGTGCTGGTGCTGATCATGATGGTGGCCCAAAGCGCGATACGGGCAGATCGTGGCACCGCTGCCCCGGAAGAAACCATGACCCTTGGCGAAATTCGTGCTGCCGTGGCCGCCCTGCGCGAACTGGACCGCCCGGACGAGGCCCCCCTGCCCGCGCCGGTGCCCCCGGCAACACAGGCTGCGGTGCCCCCCCCGCCAACAGACACACCAGACGCCCCGTCGCAGCTGCTCAGCGGCAGGCGCTGAGTGAAGGGCCGGCAGATGCCTCGGTCCGCGCAGGTCCTGGCGGCGCTGTTGGCTGTGCAGATCGGCCTTGCCGCCTTGATTGTTCTTGGTGACTTTCAGCGGATCGTGCCCGATCTGTGGCAGGCTAATCCTGCGCCGCCAGCTGCCGTCCCGGTCCGGCCAGGCGACCAGACCCGGCGCTATTCGCCGCGCGACCTGCCCA
>JAUSPL010000135.1 GCA_030656535.1 Gemmobacter sp. | reverse complement strand
CTGCTGATCGCGCGGCCGTCAAGGCGCGGACCGGGGTCGCCATGCCCTTCATGGAAGAAGTGACCGTGCTGGACGAGGCTCTTCAGCCTGTTGCGCGTGACGCCGCAAGTGCAGGCCAGATCATGCACCGCGGCAACGGGGTGATGAAAGGCTATTACAAGAACCCCGAGGCCACGCGCGAGGCGTTCCGGGGCGGCTATTTCCACTCGGGCGACATCGCCATCCGCCATCCCGACGGGTATATAAAGATCACCGACCGCGCCAAGGACATCATCATCTCGGGCGGCGAAAACATCAGTTCCGTCGAGGTCGAAAGCGTTCTGGCCCACCACCCTGCCGTCGGTCTTGTCGCCGTGGTGGCCAAGCCTGACGACAAATGGGGCGAAGTCCCTTGTGCCTTTGTCGAACTGAAAGAGGGTGCCTCGGCCACAGAAGCAGATCTTATCGCCTTTTGCCGGGCGCAGCTTGCGGGGTTCAAGACCCCCAAGAAGGTGATCTTTTGCGACCTGCCGAAAACCTCGACCGGCAAGATCCAGAAATACGAATTGCGGACGCGGGCGAAAACGCTCTGAACGCTGCGGCTTGCCCGGAACCTTTGGGAAAAGGTCGCGTCGTCATCGCGATGCGACCTTGGCGGGCGCCTCCCTCCACACCACTTGCATCGCCGCCCCGCCCGCATCAGGATAGCGCAAAAAGACCCGGAGTGTCCCATGTCCCTGCTGACCGCCGCCATGACCGTGCGTGAAAACGCCTATGTCCCCTACTCCCGGTTCAAGGTGGGTGCGGCGATCCGCGCCACGTCGGGCAAAGTGCATGTCGGCTGCAACGTCGAAAACGCCGCCTACCCCGAAGGCACCTGTGCCGAGGCGGGGGCGATTGCCGCCATGATCGCGGCGGGTGACACCCGCATCGCCGAAGTACTGGTGATCGCTGATTGCCCTGCCCCGGTGCCGCCCTGCGGTGGCTGTCGGCAAAAGCTGGCCGAATTCGGCGCCGGGGATGTCAAAGTCACGCTTTGCACCACCGACGGGCAGGCGCTGACGACCACCATCGCGGACCTTTTGCCCGGCGCCTTCACGACGGCTCACATGGACAGCGTGTGATGGACGCCCGTCACGTCATCGAGCAGGTCCGCGATGGCCGCGCCACGGATGACGCCGTTGCATGGTTCGCCGCTGGTCTGGCGAACGGCACGGTGACGGATGCACAGGCGGGCGCTTTTGCGATGGCGGTGCTGCTGAAGGGCCTGACCGAAGGCACCCGGGTCGCGCTGACCCGCGCGATGCGCGACAGTGGCGATGTCCTGCGTTGGGATATGCCGGGGCCGGTGGTGGACAAGCACTCGACCGGGGGTGTGGGCGACAGCATTTCCCTGCTGCTGGCCCCTGCACTGGCGGAATGCGGCGTTTATGTCCCGATGGTATCGGGCCGCGGGCTTGGCCATACGGGCGGCACGCTGGACAAGCTGGAATCGATCCCTGGCTATACTGTTGAGCAGTCCGAGGACCGGTTGCGCGCTGTCGTGCGCGACATAGGCTGTGCGATCATCGGGGCCACAGGCCGCATAGCCCCTGCCGACAAGCGCCTATATGCGATCCGCGATGTCACCGGGACGGTTGAATCGATAGACCTGATCACGGCGTCGATCTTGTCCAAGAAACTTGCAGCAGGGCTTGATGCGCTGGTGCTGGATGTCAAGGTGGGGTCGGGTGCGTTCCTGCCCTCGGCGGATCAGGCGCGGGCCTTGGCGCGGTCACTGGTCGATACCGCAAATGGTGCAGGGTGTCGCACGTCCGCCTTGATCACCGACATGGACCAACCACTTGCCCGGATGGCGGGAAATGCACTTGAGGTCGCCGAAGTGATGGCGGCGCTGACGGGCAACCCGGTCAATCAGCGGCTGTGGGATCTGACGGTCGCGCTGGGCGGCGAGGTCCTGGCGCTGAGTGGGGCTGCCCCGGATGCGACGACAGGAGGTGCGCAGATCCTCAAGGCGCTTCAATCGGGCGCGGCCGCCGAACGGTTCGGGCGGATGGTTGCGGCTTTGGGCGGGCCATCGAACTTTGTCGAAACCTGGGAAAAACACCTGCCCAAAGCCCCTGTGATCCGCGATGTTCCCGCGCAGACGGCGGGCACTGTCGCCCGCATTGACACCAGGGCGGTGGGCACCGCGGTGGTTCATCTGGGCGGAGGCCGCCTGAAGGGCGGCGACCGGATCGACCCATCGGTCGGGTTCTCCGACCTCAAGGGGCTGGGGGAAACCATCGGCAAGGGTGCGCCCATCGCCCGGGTCCATGCTGCAACCGAGGACGCAGCGTCACGCGCCATTGCCGCCTTGCAGGCGGCCTATGCGGTCGGTAACACACGCGACTTGCCGGATTTGGTGCAGGAACGGGTGGGCTGAATGGCACGGGCATTTCTGATCGTAATGGACTCGGTGGGTTGCGGCGGGGCCCCCGACGCAGCCGACTTTGGCGATCAGGGATCGAACACGCTGGGTCACATTGCTTTGGCCTGCGCCGAGGGGCGCGCGGAACAGGGTCGCAGCGGGCCAGTGCGGATGCCGGTGCTGAATGCTTTGGGACTGGGGGCCGCGATCCAGCTGGCCTCGGGACTGGCGGCACCGGGTCTGGGGGCACCGGGTCTGGGGGCCGCTCCCAATGGCCGCTGGGGGGCCGCAACCGAAGTGTCGCGGGGCAAGGACACCCCGTCCGGACATTGGGAAATCGCTGGCGTTCCGGTTCCGTGGGACTGTACCTATTTCCCCGACACCGTCCCTGCCTTTTCCGACGATCTTGTGGCACGGGTCTGCGCGCTGGCGGGGACAGATGGCATCCTTGGAAACTGCCATGCTTCGGGCGTGCCGATCATTGCCCAGCATTGCGAGGCGCATCTGCGCACAGGCTGGCCGATCTGTTACACCAGCGCCGACAGCGTGTTCCAGATCGCCGCGCATGAGGAAAGCTTTGGTCTGGATCGGCTGTATCGGCTGTGCGCGGACCTCGCGCCCACCCTGCACGCGATGAACGTAGGGCGGGTGATTGCGCGGCCTTTTACCGGCACCTGCGGCGATTTCAAACGTACGGCCAACCGCAAGGATTACGCCATAGCCCCCCCCGCCCCCACCCTGCTGGACGTGACACAGGCGGCGGGGCGGATGACCTATGCCGTCGGCAAGATCGGCGACATCTTTTCGATGAAGGGCATCGAAAAGCTGCACAAGGGCAAATCAGACGCTGACCTTTTCGAACAACTTCTGGCGCTTGTTGACACGGCTGAGGACGGTTCCTTGACCTTTGCCAACTTTGTCGAGTTTGACAGCCTGTATGGTCATCCCCGCGACGTGTCGGGCTATGCCCGCGCCCTGGAATGGTTCGACCGCCGCGCGGGCGACCTGCTGGCGCGACTGAGGCCCGGCGATCTTGCGATATTTACCGCCGACCATGGCAATGACCCAACATGGCGCGGCACCGAACACACCCGTGAACGTGTGCCGGTCTTGTGCGCCGGCGCGACGCCGGGGAACATCGGCAACGTGGCCTTCACCGACATCGCGGCCTCGGTCGCAGCACACCTCTCAGTGCCCAACCCCGGACCGGGACGGAGTTTCTTGTGACACCCAAAATCGAACTTCACCTTCATCTTGAAGGTGCCGCGCCGCCTGCCTTCATCCGTGGTCTTTCCAAGGAAAAACATGTAGATATCAGCGGAATCT
>JAUSPL010000134.1 GCA_030656535.1 Gemmobacter sp. | reverse complement strand
GTCAGGGCCGGGCGTTCGGGCCAGCTCTGCGATAAACCGATGACGATACGTTGCCTTGGGATCGAACTTGGCAGCTTGGGTATCCGGGTTGAACACCCGGAAATAAGGGGCTGCGTCCGGCCCTGACCCCGCCGCCCACTGCCAGCCCATCGCATTGGCCGCCGGATCCCAATCGATCAGGCACTCGGCGAACCAGTCACGCCCGACCCGCCAGTCGGTCAGCAAATGCTTGGTCAGGTAGGAGGCCACGATCATGCGGGCACGGTTGTGCATGGTGCCGGTGACATACAACTGCCGCATGCCGGCATCGACGAACTGGCACCCGGTCATCCCGCGCCGCCAGTATTCGGCGTCCGGGCTGTCGCCACGCCACCCAAACCCGTCCCAGTCGGGTTTCCAGTTTGCGTGTGTGATGTGAGGCGTATGGTGCAGCAGATGGTACGAGAACTCGCGCCAGATCAGCTCCTTGAGGAACTGTTCATTGCCGCGCCCCATCTGCCATAGACGCGACGCGGCGTGCCAAACTGTGCGGGGGCCGATTTCACCCAGAGCAAGGTTTTCCGACAGGCCCGAGGTGCCTTGCCGATCCGGCAAATCGCGCGCCTGGGAATACTGCGTGACCGGGCCGTCCAGAAATTCGTCCAACCGCCGCAGTGCTGCGGCCTCGCCAACGCGGACATGGCGGGCGACCACGGCGGCCCCCCGGTTCATGGCCCGGTCCAGCCGCCAATCAGACAAAAGGTCCGACTGCGGCCAGGCCTCGGGTGCGCGCAGGCGTGTCACCACAGGGGCAGGCGACGGCACGTCACGCCCGGCGACGGCCCGCCAAAACGGGGTATAGACCCGGTAGAACCCGCCCTGCCCAGTCTGCACGGTCCAGGGTTCGTGCAGCAAATGGCCCGCGTGACTGACCGCCGACACCCCTTTGGCCCTGAGCGCTGCCTTGACCGCCGTGTCGCGCGCCTTGCTGTCGGGGTCGTAAAGCCGGCCCCAGTGCACGCCTGCAGCGCCGGTTTCCGAAATCAGCGCGTCCAGCACCTGCACCGCAGGCCCCCGGCGCAAGATCAGCCGACTGCCGATGGCCTCAAGCGCGGCGCTGAACGCCGCAAGCCCCCGGCCAAGCCGCCATTTCGGGGCGGCCCCCAAACCGTCGGTTTCAGGGTCCAGGATCGCAACCGGAATCACCACACGGCCCGTGGCCGCAAGGGCCGCCAGCCCCGGATTGTCCGCCAGCCGCAGATCGCGGCGCACCCACCACAGGATCGGTTCTTCGCTCATGGGTCCCCCGCACCGGCGGATCGGACCGCCTTACAAGACCTCATCTAGCGCTTCGATCAGACGTTCAACCTCGTCGGGGCTGGTATAATGCACAAACGATAGCCGCAGGACGCCTGCATCCATATCCACGCCCATCGCGCGCAGCGGGTTGACCGCATAGAAATTGCCGCCCCCCGCCATGATCCCGAACGGCGCCAGCATCGCGGCCACGGTTTCGGCCGGGCCGTCCAGCGCCACCGCAACCGTCGGCGCGCGCAATTCAGCGTTGTGCGGCCCGATCAGGCGCAGATCATTGCGGGCGGACAGATAATCCAGCAAAGGCTGGCTCAGCATACGCTCATGCGACCGCATCAGGGTATGAACCGCGTTGTTGCGGCCAAGCGGGTCAGCCTTGTCCCCCGGAAAGTGATGCCCGAACAGCCCGTCGATATAGTCAGCCATCCCGGCACAGGCCGCAATCTGCGCGTGATCCGGGCCCGCCGGGGTAAAGCGCTTGTACAAGGTGTCGGCGTTGAACCAATGCCCCTGCGCGGGCAGCGTTTCGCCGCAGGCGCGGCGGATCACCATGAGGCCCTGATGCGGGCCATAGGTCTTGTAGGCCGAAAACAGATAGATATCTGCCCCCAGCGCGCGAATGTCGGGAAACCCGTGCGGCGCATAGCTGACCCCGTCGACGCAGGTGAACGCCCCCGCACTGCGCGCCATGGCACAGATTTCCGCCACCGGGTTGATTTCGCCCACCACGTTGGAGCAGTGCGGAAACGCAACCAGCTTAACCTTGCCGTCGCCCAGCAGGCGCGACAGATCCGCGGGGTCCAGGTGCCCGGTATCACGGTCGATCTTCCACTCGCGCACCTCGACGCCGTCGTCCGCCAGGCGCCGCCAGACCCCGGTATTGGCCTCGTGGTCTTGATTGGTGACGACGATCGCGGACCCTTTTGGCAACCATTGCCGAAACGCCTGCGCCAGAACATAGGTGTTCTGGCTGGTGGATGGGCCGAAAGACAGTTCTTCGCGGTCGATCCCCATCATCGCAGACAGCCGGTCGCGGGCCTCATCCATTTCCGCACCGGCAAGACGGCTTGCGGCATAGGGGGCATAGGGCTGGACCTTGCGTTCGCGGTAAAACCGCGTCAGCCGGTCGATGACGGGGGCGCAGGTATATGACCCACCGGCATTTTCAAAGAACGCCTGCCCTTGCAGGCTGGCCTGTTCAAAGGCAGGGAATTGGGCGCGGACATAGGCAAGGTCAAGCTGGGTCATGGCGGGCTCCTGAAGGTCCGGCGATCCTAGCCGGGCTGGCTGCGGGTGCAAGTGGTGGCAGGCAGGCTGCAGCCCCGACAGATGCTGGAATCTCAAGAAATGCCTGACCCAAGGTCGCGCAGCATCCCGAGGCGGGCGGGTCAGACGCCTGTGTTCCGGGGCGCAAGGCAGGCCGAACCCAACGTCGGGTCCGGCCGCTGGTTCAGGCGTTCACGTCAACCACCACGCGGCCCTGAACCTGACCCTTCAGGATGTCGGCCCCCAATGCGGGCAGATCGGACAAGGTCGCAGGGTGGATCATCGACTCCAACAGATGCATCGGAAGATCCTGTGCAATGCGATCCCAGGCGCGGATGCGGTCGGCTTTGCGCTTGGACAGCTTGATCTGCCCAGCGTCGTCCTCGACCGCCTCCAGCAGCACCTCCACCTCG
>JAUSPL010000132.1 GCA_030656535.1 Gemmobacter sp. | reverse complement strand
AGGCCACGATGGCCAGCGCCCAGCCCACTCCGCTGCCGATCCCGTAGACCGCGCTTTCGGGCAGGCTGTAGCGGCGATCGACCATGAACAGGCTGCCCCCCAACACGGCACAGTTCACCGTGATCAAAGGCAGAAAAATGCCAAGCCGTTGATGCAAAGCCGGGGCATACCGGTCCAGCACCATTTCAAGGACCTGCACGATGGCCGCGATGACACCGATAAAGCAGATCAGCTTCAGAAAGGTCAGATCGACCTTGGGCAGCCCGGCCCAGCCCCAGGCACCTTCTACAAGCAGGCCCTGAAAGATCAGGTGGTTCACCGGCACGGTGATCGTCTGCACGACGATCATAGCCAGCCCCAGCCCCAGCGCTGTATCGACGCGTTTCGATACCGCAAGGAACGTGCATATCCCCAGAAAGAAGGACAGCGCCAGATTTTCGTGAAAGACCGCGCGCACGAACAGTTCGGTCATGGCAGATTGCTCGCGGTCGGATCGTGGATCGGGAAGTCATCAGCCTCGACCTGAGATGGCCGCATCGTACGGATCACCCAGATCAGCATGGCGATGATGAAAAACGCGCTAGGTGCCAGCAACATGACGCCCAAAGGCTGAAACCAGCCTCCGTCCGAGGCAAGCGGCAGCACCGTCACGCCAAACAGCGTGCCTGTGCCCAAGCCTTCGCGAAAAGCGGCCACGATCATCAGGATCAGGCTGTATCCAAGTCCGTTGCCGATGCCGTCAAGCACACTTGGCCAGACCGGATTGCGCATCGCAAAGGCCTCGGCACGGCCCAGAACGATGCAGTTGGTCACGATCAGACCGACAAAAACCGACAGCCGCTGGCTCATCTCAAAGGCGAAGGCGCGCAAGATCTGGTCCGCGACAATGACAAAGGATGCGATGATGGTGATCTGGACCACCAGTCGTATCGACTGCGGCAGATGACGTCGGATCAGGCTTATCGATGCGCTGCCCGCCGTCAGGACGGCCGTCAGTGCAAGGCTCATGGTCAGCGCAGTTGACATCGATGTGGTGACCGCCAGCGCCGAACAGATACCGAGCATCTGCAAGGTGATGGGGTTGTTGTCAATCAGCGGTGCGGTCAGGTGGCGCAGAGACGATCGGTTCATTTCACCCCTCCCAACCGCAGGCTGGACAAGAATGGCCCGAACCCGTCCGGCCCCAGCCAGAACTGCACCATCTGCACAACCCCAGTGGCCGAGCGGGTCGCGCCCGAAATCCCGTCAATCTCGGTCGGGCCGTTGGCGGCGCCGCGTACCAAGCTGATCACGATATCACCCGAGGGACCACGGGTTTCTGTTCCCGCCCAGGTCGCCTGCCAGGCTGGATCGGTGATGCGCGATCCAAGGCCGGGCGTTTCTGCCTGCTCATAGATGCTCAGCCCCGCGATGGTGGCAAGATCGGCAGAAAGCGCCAAATAGGCGCGGAGCGTCGATTGATAGCCGGTCCCGTAAACCGGCAGCACGACCAGTACCAGACCGCCGTCGCCGCGCAGCAAATAGACAGGCGCAAGGGTGGGGCGGCGCCCGATCGTTGCAATGTCCTGAGCGGGGGACAGCGCCACGGTTTGGGCGGGATCTGTCTGCGCGGCAAGGAAATCAAACCCGGCGGCGTCCACATCCTGCGCAATCTGCCCGCTGGTCAGATCGACGACCACGGCGTCCAGCGTATCTGCCCCGGTCTCGCGCAAGATATCGCCCATGCCCGGAAGCGCCGCGATCATTTCGGCCAGCCTTGCTTCCCGCGCCGCGGCAAGATGGGCCTCTTGTCGCGGCTTCAACGTGACCGATGTGACCGAAACCGCCAAGGCCGAGACTGTTGCGACCATAAAGGCCACCCCCAGCGTCTTGGCCCGGCTTTCATTGGGCAGGGCCAGGAAACGGCGCCACAGGCGAAGCGGGGACAGATCAGACATCGCGCTGCCTCCGTGCTCGCCTGCGGACATTCGCCCAGATGACGGCTTGGTCGATCAGCGGGGCAAAGATGCTGGCCAGCAGTGCTGCAAAGACGATGGCCGGCAGATCGATGCCGCCAGCCAAACGCAGCAGGACGAACAGCGCCCCGGCCAGCAATCCGTAAGCCCAGCGTCCGACGTTGGTCGAGGCGCCAGCGACCGGGTCACCCACCAGAAACACCAGCCCCAGCAGCAGCGTGGCGCTGGGCACGAACGCACCGACATCGGCGATGATTGCCGAAAAAGACAGGCCGATGACCCCAGCGGCAAAGCCTGCCACCACGCGCCAGGACAACAGGCCCGACACCAGCAGTATTGCAGCCGCCCCCAGGGCCGCGACCCGCGCGGCCATACCCGACATCGCCATGTCCGGTACCGGAAAGGAAAACAGCAAAAAGGCAAGGCCGACCGCAGCGGGGCTGAGGAAACCCCGCCCGCGCCCGCCAAAGATCAGATCGCCCATCACCAGCCCAAAGGAAAACCCGATCGCCACCTGCCACAGCGGGACCGCGTCGGGAACCAGTGCGGCAAAGACAAGCGCGGTGACCAGACTGTCCCACCCGAACGGACGGCCTCGCACGCGGGCAAAAACAGCCGCCCAGATCACCGCCAGGATGACGGCAACGCCCAACACACCCAGCGCCGCCGCGCCGCGTTCGGCCAAAGCGACTGACACCGGGGGCAGGATGGCGACCAACGCCAACAACGTCAGCCGGTTTGCGTCATGGCGCCGCGGCACAAAGGGGGCTGAACCGGTCATGATACCTGCTCTTGCCACAGCGCATCCAGCGTCTTGCGCAAAAGCGCACCGTAGTCGAGCCCCGACGGGCAGCGCAGGCTGAGCAACGCCAAATCCTCTTCCACAAGTTCAATACAGCCCAGCCTCTCGGCAGTTTCGATGTCACCCACGGCCAGCGCCCGCATCAGCGGCACTGGTAGCAGGTCAAAGGGAAACAGGCGCTCGAACGCCTCGGACGGTATGGTGGCGCCGGTCCCTGCAGGGGGCAGCAACCGGCGCAACAGCGACGATGCCGCAGGGCCGCGCACGGTCTGGTCAAGCACGGTCTGGTCCAGCACGGTCACCTGCAGGTCATAGCGCCCGACAAAAGGGCTTTCGTGGCCCGACAGGACCGAACCCGAGATCGCGCGCGGCGGATCTCCCGCTGTCACCGCGCCGCACCCAGCGACAAGGTCTGCCAGCGCTGCGCCAAGGGGCGCCACGACGCATGTGTGCGCGCGCAAGCCCGGCCCCGCCACGGAATAGGTGCGCCGGGTGGCAATACGACCGTCCGCCAGAAGGTGGCCGATGGCGGCGACATCCTGATAGCCGATCTGCCAGACCGTTCTTGACTGCGACACCGGCCACAGCCGATGAATGTGCGTCCCTGCAAGACCCGACGGATGCGGGCCGGAAAAGGTTGCGCTCCTTAACCGGTCCTCGGGCTCGATCAGCGCTTCTCCGGCGTTTTGACACACAAAAACCGGGCCTTCCGTCAGGTGCAGCAAGGCCTTGGCCCCGCGCCGGAATGCGTCGATTTGCGGCGCAAGGACCAGAGCGGGATCAAGCGCCAGAGGGTTGCTGTCGGTGGCCGTCACAAAAATCGCTGAGGGCCGGGCCGACGCTGTCGGAATGCGACCGTAGGGACGGGTCCGAAACGCCACCCAAGCCCCGCTTGCCAAAAGCAAGGACCGCAGGGCCACACCGTTGCGGTCCGCGTTACCCGGATCGAACGGGCTGTCGGTATCGTCCTCTGTCGTGACGACGACCTGTTCGACCCTGCGCCTTGCGCCGCGATGGATCCGGCTGACCCGCCCGGCCACGGGCGCGACAAAGACGATCTGCGGGTCATGCCCGTCAGCACAAAGCACCTGACCGCGGCGGACCTGCTGGCCTTCGGCCACTTTCACATCAAGGACGGTGCCCGCGAAATCCCGCGCCAAAAGACCAACCGACGAGACCACGCACGCATTCGCCACGATCTTGTCCGAGGTCACACCGAACGCTGGGTCCCTGCCTTTGCCAAACCTGATCTTCACGTCGCTGAACCTTCCTTCACTTCAGTCTGGCTGGCGTCGGCCCAAAGGCCGAAACCTCAGGGCCGCACCAATCCGTCCGCGCTGACGGTCGAAACGGAGGCCAGATCCGCGATACTGTCGATGATCAACTGGATCGCGTAATGAGGGTTGTGCGCAAAGGCGCCATGATCCTTGGCGACGAACTGATAGTTGTAGGCCGCACGCAGCAGACGCGGGGTCCAGGCCTGATAGCGGTTGGGAAACGCTGCCTCGCCTTCGTCGACGATGCCGTTTGCGTTGGTATCGGTAAAGAAATACGGGAATGCGTCGCTGGAATAGACGATCGCACCGCCGCCTGCCTCGGTTGAATAGGTCATCAGGGCGACTTGCAGGCGGGCATTCAGGTCATCGACGACGATCCCCATGCCCGTGCTGGTATCACCGCTGCCAAGAACGTCGAGCACTGAGGTGCGGATCGCACGCAAACTGGTAGCACCCTTGTGGCAGGTCGTGCAGCTTTCAAGCTGCACGGCAGTGTCATGTGCGCCGTGGCAACTGACGCAGGTATCTTGCCCCGACACATGGGCAAAGGGGCCGGCATAGGTCATCCCCGGATATTGATACCCCCCAGCTGCCGCAGCGCCCATCTGCGTTGTCGCAGCCGCTGCGAAATGAACATTGATGAATTCAAGCTTGGCCGAAACCTCGTCATCCGCGATGCCCACAACCGCGCTTTCAACCGCACCGCCAGAGCTGCGCCCCTGATGGCAGACGCTGCAGATGGCCGACCCCGCAGGCATGCTGACCGCCTGACCACTGGGAAACAGCACCTCGCGCAAACCCACGGCCCCCGGGTGGTGGCAGGCCTTGCATTCCACTGTGGCCCC
>JAUSPL010000131.1 GCA_030656535.1 Gemmobacter sp. | reverse complement strand
GCCAACTGGGCAAAGGCACACTGATGATCGCGACCTACGATGACCTGCGCGCTCTGGCATTGTCGCTGAACCTGCCGCAGATCACCGACACCACTGCCTGGGGGAACCCCTGCCTCAAGGCCCACGGCAAGATGTGGTGCTGGTGGTCGCCCTACGTCGATGCCGCCGTGTTCATTTGCGACAAGGTCGAGCGCGAGATGCTGCTGGACGCCGACCCCGACACCTTTGCGATCCACCCCCACTATCTGCCGCACAACCTGATTCTGGCGCGTGCAGGGCATATCGACCGCGACTGGGCCAAGGCTCGGCTGATACGCCAATGGCGGGATGCGGCACCGAAACGCTGGTTGAAAGCTTGGGATGCGGAAAACCCAATCGGGCCACTCCGCTGAACAGCACTCTCTGCACGGCCCGCATCTTTGCCCTTTGGACGTGATCAGCGACGCCGCGCGCCGTCGGATACCGGCGCCGGTCACGTCATACCTCCCTCCGGTGGTCTTTCAGGACCCGCACAATACGCGGATCACCCCCCGAAACTCCCCATCGCGACAAATGTCAGCAGGACTGCCCACGGACGCATGCGGGCAAGTGATGGCAGTCAATGGCTCCTGCGGGCACATTTTCAGACAGTCAGAACAAAAGCAATTCTGTGGTCATGGCAGCCGTCAGTCAGCGGTCAGGCGCACCACGATCTTGCGGGTCAGGGGCGCAACGATCAGTACCGCAGGAAACGCCACGCACCACGATGGCAGCCAACTCCAGAACCAACTGGCCGGGAAATCCGGACCCAGACCCAGCACGCGAAAGGTCGCAATGCCTGACACCATCAGCGACATCAATCCCGACAGGATGAACCCGAACAGGATCTGCGCGTATTTCTTGTGGATCATGAAGGACTCCAGCTTTCGGGTCTCATGCCACACCCTGCAATGCAGGAAAACCCCCGGTCAGTGCATGCCTGCCCTGCGAAACCGACGTGCGAAGTCCGTGCGCTGCGGGCCTGCGATGGGTTTGACAGCGCAATCTGGCTCTTCTCGGTGGGCCCCGCAGACAGATGTGTCAAAGCCCGCCGTCAACCTTGGCCCGCATGGCAATCGGCAAAAAAACAACCCGCCGCCGACGGTCGGCGGCGGGTCGGGGAACGACACGTTCAGTGCAGGGAGCGTTGCCGCGCCGTTCCCATCCGGTCCACTGCCAACCTCAGGGTTCGGCGTGATAAACCTTGGACACGATACCCCATTTCCCGCCAGCCTTGACCAGGCACAGGTCGTTCACATAGGTCCGGGGAGGGAACGCGTCCCGCACACGGGCGTGGGCGGTATCAGCTGAAGTCAACGTCAACGACAGCACTTCGGCGACCTGGTCGGCACCGCTTGCCGCCGGCGCAGCGCGGCCCGCACAACGTTCCATATAGGGGGCATAGTCAATGGCGCTGACTTTGCCTTCCACCACGGCAAACAGCCGCGCTTCAGGATGAAATGCTGACGCGAACTGGTCCATCCGCCCGTGGTAAAGCCCGTCGAAGTAGTCGGTCAGAACTGCGCGGATCGCGACGTCTTCTGTGGTCTTGTCTGGTTGGGACATGTCTTCTTCCTTGATGCCGACCGCTTACCGGGCCGGAGTTTCCATTTCAGCATCGGCCAGCAGCAGCGCCTCATCGAGGGTGTCCAGAATCTGACCGATCTCGGCGTCTGTCACGATCAGGGGCGGCGCAATGAACAGCGACGTCTGCTCGCCCGACGTGCCGATCACGACGCCCAGACCCAGCGCCCGCGCAGACACCCGCGACGCAAGCGGTGCCGTCATGGTGTCGCCGCGCCAGTCGCGCCAGTGCGGGCCGTGCAGTTCCACCGTCCAGTGCATACCCCGCCCGTCGATCCGCGCGACCGAGGGGTGTTTTTGCGCGATGACAAGCAGCCGATTGCGGATAATCTCGCCCAGTTCTGTCACACGGGCCAGCAGGTTGTCGCGTTGCAGCACGCGCAGGTAGGTGCGCACCCCGGCCATGGCCACCGGGTGCCCGCGATAGGTGGAATAGGCCTGCCAGGCAGAGCCGCCCAAGCGATCCACCAGATCTTTTGACAAGATCACGGCGCCAATGGGGGCCGCCCCCCCCGCCAATGCCTTGCCCATTGTGACCATATCCGGGCGCGAGGTTCCGCCCTGAAAGGCGAACCATCTGCCGGACCGCCCGGCCCCGGTTACGACCTCGTCCGCGATCCATAGGGACCCGGCATCCCGCGCCGCCGCCGCCACACGGTCTTGATAGGCCGCATCATGATAGATGCCGCCTTGGGTATAATCGATGATCGTCGCCGCTGTACCGTCCAGTTTGGCCCGCAACGCGGCGTCATCATCGGGTGGCAGGTCCGCGACCCGTTCGCCATAAAGCGAAGATACCGGCGCCGAGATCACCCGTACCTCGGTGTTGGGCGCAACCGGGCGCACGCCACCCGCCATCAACGACAGCCCGCCATGCCAATGCGGCTGAACCGTCACATCGCGCGACAGGCCGGTCAGCCCGTGATAGGACCGTTCACGAGTCGCAATGGGGGCCCGCCCCGTCAAGGCCTGCGCCAGCGACAGCGCAAGGTCGTTGACCTCACTGCCCGACAGGCCAAACCGTACCGCACCGATCCAATCGGTTTCCCCCGCAAAGGCCACATCGATCAGTTCTTCGGCGGCCAGTTCGCGGTCACGGTAGGCCCAGCCTTCGCTGACAGCCGGGTGTCCGGCAACGTTGCGAACCGTTTCAACCATATCGGGATGGGCATGGCCCAAAGCGCCGGCGGTGTTCGATCCGTCCAGCACGCGACGCCCGTCAGACAGGTGAAACCATGCGCCTTGCCCGCCGATCACTTCGACCACGGTGTCGGATCCTGCGTTCAGGCCGGTACTGAGAAGTCGTTTCATACCATGCGTCCTTTATCTGGGATTGTGGCACCGGATGGGCCAGAGGATTTGGGGCTGACGGCGGCCAGATCGGCCTCTTGCGCAGCGCGGATTGCCTGCGCGTCAGCGGCGGACAGCGGTCCCCCCGCCAGGTATCGCAGGACGCCCCCCGTCGTGGCCGGAAATCCCGCCTGCACCGAAACCGTGTTTGCCGCTGCCGCTGAATGCACCCGCCCGGCCCGCAGCTCTTGCAGCACGGCGGCGGCCTGTGCCGTGGTCGACAAGCCGGTCAGCAACGTCGCAAACCGCGCGGCCCAACCCGTATCCACGGGATGGCGGCGCAGGGTGTTGCGGTCTTGAAACCGCAACCCGATCAAGGCCTGCGTTTCCGCCGAAACCGCCAGTCGCGCAAACAGCTCCGATTCGATGGCAGATCCCGCATCAAACGGCTGCGCCAGGATATTCGCGATGGCCTCAAGCGCCAGTCCCGGTGCAGCACCGCCGGGCAACGGCCCATCGTATCGGGCCGTATCCTGTGGCTGATGGCCGGGCAGGTCCCACGGCTGACACGCATCCGGGTTCGCGGCAATCCAGTCGCAGGCGCGTTGCAGCATCGTCGTCGGAGTGGAGGCAAGGCCGGTCAACAGCCCCGAGGCCAACGCCTGTTGGGGGCCTTGCAAAAGGCCCTGCCCGATCAAGCGGCCAGCGCCGCGCCCGCCGATCATGTGCGGTAGCCGCACCAACCCCCCGCCGCCCGGCACGAGGCCAAGCGCAACCTCGGGCAGTCCAAGCCGGATGGACGGGTCCTCCAGACAAAATCTTGCGTGGCACGCAAGCGCAAGTTCCCATCCGCCGCCAACTGCCAAACCACCAACGGCAGCAACAACCGGACAAGCCAACCGCTCGATCCGTCGGAACAGCGCCTTCAGGTTTTCACTGTCGGCGCGGCTGTCGCTGGCGCCGTGCGTCGCGTGCCCCAGCACCTCTGCTATATCGCCCCCGGCCCCGAAGCCCGGTTTGGCCGAGGTGAACACCACACCGCGGGGCGGGTTGACCTCGATCCGGTCCAGCAGTGCCCCCAGTTCGGCCTTGAACTGTGCCGTGGTTCGGTTGGTACGGCCCGACGGATCGTCCATCACCACAACGGCGATGCCGTCCCGTTCATGCTGGACCAGATAAGCCGTCACCGTGCCACCCGCAGGGTCGCAAAAGGCAGACAGACTGGCGCAAGACAAGACATTGAAGATCGGCACCCTTTCTCACGGCGCAAACAGCGTCGCCATGTTGCCGATCCTTGCGCAGTATTCCGAATTACGCAATTACTTTTCGTTATTCGGAATATATATCTGCCTATCGCCCCCGCATTCGGCGGCTCAGCTTTTGCCCGGCACTGATCAGGGCTGTTTCCACGGTCGCCGCATCGATCTGTCCGAAGCGGTCCTTCAGCCCAAAGATCGCGAGCGAGAATGGTTCGCCGGTTCGGCCATCGCGCAGCGCTGTCGCATAGGACAGGATGCCCGGGTCGAATTCG
>JAUSPL010000115.1 GCA_030656535.1 Gemmobacter sp. | reverse complement strand
AAGCTGAAACAGATCGCCACGCTAAAGCTGATCGGTGCGCCAGATCGCACCATCATCGCGCTGATCGTGCAGCAATCGTTGGCGCTGGGTGTGGTTGGGCTGTCGATCGGGCTTAGCCTGATCCTGATGGTAAAGGACTATTTCCCACGTCGCGTGCTGCTGGAACCTGTCAATGCACTGGCGCTGACGGGGATCATTCTGGTGGTCTGTGTTCTGGCGTCCGGGCTTGGGGTGCGGGCCGCGTTGAAGGTGGACCCCGCCACCGCCTTGGGGGGCTAGCCGATGGCCCATGAAAGTCGCAAGGTGCTTGTCGATATCAAGGGCGTGGCAAAGCACTATGGCAGTGGCGAGGCCCGCGTCGATGCCCTTCTCAACGTCGATCTGTCGGTGCATGCGGGCGAGGTCGTGGCGCTGCTGGGGCCATCGGGCTCTGGTAAGACGACGCTTTTGAACATCATAGGCTGCATCATTGACCCATCAGAAGGGCAGGTCAGCCTAGATGACGAGATGGTCTATGACAATCGCTGGCTGCGCGGCGATCTGCGCAAATTACGGCTCGACAAGATCGGATTCATCTTTCAGGCGCACAACCTTTTGCCGTTCCTGAATGCTGCTGACAACGTGGCCCTTGTGCTGCAACTGGCAGGCAAAAGCCGGGCCCAAGCGCAGGCCCGTGCGCTGGAGCTTTTGGATTATCTGGAGGTCGGCAACCGTGCCCGTGCCATGCCTGCCCTGTTGTCAGGGGGCGAGGCGCAGCGGGTGGCGATTGCCCGCGCGCTGGCCAACAGCCCGCGCATCATTCTGGCCGATGAACCCACTGCTGCCCTGGACAGCAAGCGGGCTGGGATCGTGATGGATCTGATGCGCAAACTGGCGGCCGAGCAGGATGCCTGCATTATCGCCGTAACCCACGACGAGAAAATCCTGGACCGCTTTGATCACCTGTTTCACCTGCGTGACGGACGTTTGGAAAACGACAAAGGAGATGGGAAATGACGACGACAAGATCGGCATCTGCCGGGCTGTGGATCGCGGCCGGAATTGCGATTGCATTTGGCGCACTGACCGTTGTTTCAGGGGGGCTGGCGTTGTTTGGCGGGCCAGCGGCACAAGCCGCAGCGGGAAATGCGGTGCTGTTCGTATTGTGGTTCAATTTCCTGTCGGGATTTGTCTATGTCCTTGCCGGGATCGGGATCGCGCTGCGCAAACCGTGGGGCGCCAAGATTGCAACTGCGCTGGCCCTTGGCATCATCGCGGTCTTTGCGCTGCTTGGCCTGCATGTGTTTCGGGGTGGGGCTTATGAAATGCGGACGATAGGCGCAATGGTTCTGCGCGCTGCGGTCTGGATCGGCATCTCGATCTACGTGATGCGAGTGCTTGGATTGTCGCGGCCGAGTGCAGACGGCGGAAAATGACGCTTGGTGCGGATGGCTTCTGTGGCAGTGCCAAGTTGCATGGCCGCCTTGTCCCGACATGGGTTTGCGCTGACCATTCTGCTGGTTGCAAGCCGCTTGGGGAGATGCCCGTCTGTTGAAAGGCTTTATGAGAACGCCTCGCAATAACATTGACTTTGCGAATTGTTCTCATTATTGAGTATGGAGCGATGAAGCTCCTGCGCCCGGGCCTCACGATAGGAAAGCGAATGCAATGAATATTATGAGAAGAACACTCGTGGCGGCGGCTGCGGCGCTTGCCATCGCTTTGCCAGCAGGCTGGGCAGCAGCACAGGAAAGAATTGATATCGTGACCACGACCGGCATGATCGGCGATGCTGCGCGTCAGGTCGGCGGTGATCTGGTCAATGTTCGCGCGTTGATGGGTCCCGGCGTGGACCCCCACGCCTATCGCCAGACCCGCTCGGACATCGTGGCAATGGCGAAGGCGGATCTGGTGCTGTGGCACGGCCTTTACCTTGAGGCGCAAATGCAGGACTTCATGCATGGCCTGGAGCAGGAAAATGCTGTCGTTGCCGTCGCTGATAGCCTGCCGCGTGACCTGCTGATCGCGCATGCTGACTATGAAGACAAATTCGATCCCCACGTCTGGATGAACCCCGACCTGTGGAGCCTTGTCGTGGTGAATGTTCGTGATGCCCTGATCGCAGTGCAGCCCGAGTCCGAGGCGGTCTTTCGGACGAATGCTGACAGGCACCTGACCGAACTGAAGCAACTGGCGCAATACACCGCGCAGGTTTTGTCCACTGTTCCCGCTGAGAGCCGCGTCCTGATCTCGGCGCATGACGCTTTCAACTACTTTGGCAAGGCCTACGGTTTCGAGGTTCTGGGTATTCAGGGCATCTCGACCGAAAGCGAGGCCGGATTGCTGCGTATCGCCGAAATGGTCAAGCTGTTGGTGGACCGCGATATCGGTGCCGTGTTCGTGGAAAGCTCGGTGTCTGATCGCAACGTCCGTGCCTTGATCGAGGGCGCTGCGGCTGCGGGCCAAAAGGTTGTCATCGGCGGCACGCTGTTCTCTGACGCCATGGGCGAGGATGGCACTTACGAGGGCACCTACCTTGGCATGATCGACCACAATGCAACCGTGATTTCGCGTGCGCTTGGTGGCGACGCGCCGGAACGCGGCATGTCGGAACTTCTGAACTGATGGATCCCAGAATGACACGCAGTCCCGCCCACATTGCTGCACAGGACGGTAGGGCAGTAGCCCCGACCGCACCTTCGTCTGACAGCCCCCTCGCTGTGCGGGGGCTGACCGTCTCCTATGGTGAAAAACCGGCGGTCTTTTCAATTGATGCCAGCTTTCCCGCCAGGGCAATGTCGGCGATCATCGGGCCGAACGGGGCAGGGAAGTCTACCTTGCTCAAGGCCGCGCTGGGCGTCATTCCACGCTTGTCAGGCGAGGTGTCGATCTTTGGTACCCCCATCGAGCAAGCGCGCGACCGCATCGCCTATGTCCCCCAACGTGCAAGCGTGGATTGGGATTTTCCGACAACGGTGATCGACGTGGTGCAGATGGGGCTATACCGAAAGGTCGGGCTGATTGGCCGTCTGTCGGGCAAGATGAAGACCAAGGCCCTGGACTGCCTTGACCGTGTCGGCATGGCAGACTTTGCGCATCGCCAGATCGGCCAGCTTTCTGGTGGTCAGCAACAGCGTGTGTTTCTTGCCCGCGCCTTGGCGCAGGACGCCGATCTTTATCTGCTGGATGAACCTTTTGCCGGGGTCGATGCGGCGACGGAACGGGCAATCATTGACGTGCTGAAGCTGTTGAAATCCGAAGGCAAGGCCGTTGTTGCCGTGCATCACGACCTGTCGACCGTGCGCGAGTATTTCGACCATGTCTTCTTGATCAACGTGCGGCGTATCGCCGAAGGCCCGGTTGCGACGACTTTCACGCCGGCAAACCAGAATGCAACCTATGGCGGCAGGCTTGGG
>JAUSPL010000110.1 GCA_030656535.1 Gemmobacter sp. | reverse complement strand
CATATAGTGGCGCCCCATGATCCCTTCGCCCAACAGCGCGCGCGCCTGGGGATTGGCGTGCCAGATCAGGGAATCCGGCGCGACCAACAACATGGCAACCGGCACGGATTCCAGCAGCTTTCCCAGCAGGTCGTTTTCCATAGTCCCCCCTTGGCACCCGGCGCGCACAATGGTGCGTCCTGCACCAGACAACAAGACGGCAACGATTCTGTGACAACAGTGTCGGAAATTGCCTCGGCAAGACATCGCCGCCACGTGGGCCGCTTATCGCCTATCCGATGGTGGCTATGGGTTGAAGGCAGGAAAACAAGTGTATAGAGGAAACATGCATTTATGAGCCATCATATTTGTATGTATCCGTATATCTGTTGCCGCTCATGTAACCGAGACTTTCCCTTGTCAACACGCGACGCTTCAACGCCTGCTGCACCTGCGACTGGCGGAACGGTCCTTTCCGTAGACCTGTGCGGCGCGGGTCGGATGGTTGCCATCCACAGACCCGGCGCTTCGTTAATCCTCACGCGCTTTGCGTTAGTTGACCGTGCGCAGCTTGAACGTGTTCAGCCCGATTGCATATTGATGCCGTTGATCGGACCGAGCTTTGATGCGGTGCAGCTTTTGACCCTGTTGCGCCAGCTGGGCTATAAGGCGGACGTCTGTGTCGTAACGGGGCCGTTGCCGGCACCTGTAATGGTGCTGGAGGAATTGAACCGTCATGCCGGCCGCAAGGACGTGCATCTGCTTGTGGTTTGACCATCACGCTTTTGCGGCCGCTGCGATGCCGGCGGTGAAGTCGGATATCAGTAGCTCAATTTCTTCTACCCCCACGGAAACCCGGAAAAACCCTTCGGAAATGCCCAGGTTCGCGCGATTCTCTGGGGTCAGCGCGCGGTGCGACGACGACGGGGGATGCGACAGCGTGGTGCCGACATCACCCAGGGTCGGGGCGAATGCCACATCCGGCATGGCCAGCGTCAGCGCATTGGCCGCCGCCCTGCCCCCGTGCAATTCAAATGACAGCATGTTGCCGCCACGTTCCCCCAACAGGCTGATGGCGCGGTTATGGTCCGGGTGATCAGGTCTGGTCGGGTACAGCACGCGTTTAACACCGGGCAGCCCTGCGATGTGATCCGCCAGCTTGCGGGCGTTTTCCTCGGCCCGGTCGTAGCGCAGGTTGAACGTGTAGATGCCCCGCTCGGCCAACCAGCAATCGAACGGGCTGGGCGTCAGGCCCATCGTCACGGCCAGCGTGCGGATCGCCGTCATGCGGGCCGGGTCGCGCGCCACCACATAGCCCAGGGTCACGTCGGAATGGCCTGCCAGCAGTTTGGTGACCGAGTGGATCACGATGTCTGCGCCGTGGTCAAAGGGCCTGATCCCGCGCGGGGTCGAAAATGTGCTGTCGACCAGCAAGGGGATGCCCCTCGCCTGTGCCACCGCGGCGATCCCGTCCAGATCCGCCACACGCAGCGTCGGGTTGGACACCGTTTCGATCAAGATCGCGCGGGTGTTGGGCCGAATGCCACGCGCAAAGGCCCCTGCGTCCGTCGGGTCCGCCAGACTGGTTTCCATGCCCATCGCAGGCAAGGTCTCGGCCATCAACCGGAGCGACCGGCCGTACAGCTGATCGCCGCCCAGGACATGATCACCTGCGCGCAGACAGCCCAGCAACGCCGCCGTGACCGCCGCCATGCCCGATCCCGTGATCAAGCCACCCGTGGCACCTTCCAGCATGTCGATCTTGGCCGCCAGCATTTCGGCGTTGGGATGTGCCTCGCGGGCGTAGGTATAGCCCGACCCGGGGTTTTCATAGATATTGTCCAACTGATCCGGGCTGTCAGCGGCCCAAACAACAGTTGGATGGATCGGTGTTGCCACAGCCCGCGACCTTCCCTGCGGAAACGCGGTACGGCGCACAAGGGTTGTCGGGGTGTCGGGCATCATGGTCTCCTGAAATTTCGCGCAGGCTTGCACGGTCGCGTCGCCCCGTAAAGGGGCCGGATGGGCGCATGTAGGCCAGAGCTGCGCGTGCACGGACCGCAGATGATGGGTTTTGCGGCATTCTCGGGCCACGATGCTGCTTTTCGCGCCATCTTTGGCCGACAGCATGTCCGGAAAACTGCGGCATTGGTGATTCTGGCGCAAAGATGTATGACGGATGGAACCGCGCAGACGTCGGTTGCGTTGCAAACCGGACGCAAGATAACCGTAAATCCGAAGGACCCTATATGCTGATCCGCTTTGGCCATGAGATTACTGTCAGTTGCCAGGTTCCGACCCCCATGGTCTGTCTGGTCGCACCCCATCAGGAACGGTTGGCAGATATGGTTCGCCCTGAAACGGTGACAACATGGCCACAAACCCCGATCCACAGCTATTTCGATCTGTTCGGCAATCTGTGCCGCCGCTTTGTAGCCCCCGCAGGTGACTTTACCTTTGCGTCCGATGCGGTGGTGCGCGACAGCGGGAACCTCGATTTCATCCCCTATGATGCCAAAGAGATTCCGATCGCCGCCCTGCCGGATGAAACGTTGATGTACCTGATGGGCAGCCGCTATTGCGAAACAGACCGGATCAGCCAGATCGCCTGGGACACGTTCGGACATACGCCGAACGGCTGGGCACGGGTGCAGGCCATCTGTGACTTCGTCCACAACCACATCAAGTTCGACTATCAGCAGGCAAGTTCAACCCGGACAGCCTGGGACGCGTACCATCAGCGCACAGGCGTATGTCGGGATTTCGCCCACCTTGCCATCGCCCTGACGCGGGCCATGAACATTCCGGCACGCTATGTGAACGGCTATCTGGGCGACATTGGTGTGCCAGTGACAGGCCCGATGGATTTTGCGGCCTGGATGGAGGTGTTCATTGGGGGCCGATGGTGGACGTTTGACGCCCGCAACAACATCCCGAGAATTGGAAGGATCGTGGTCGCGCGCGGGCGCGACGCGGCCGATGTGCCCTTGGTCAACTCGTTCGGTCCGCATCTTCTGAAGAGCTTTCGCGTCTGGGCCGATGAGGTGGACGCCGCCTGATCCGCAGCACAGCCAAGGTGGGGGAGGCCCCCCCGACGCTTGATGCATCAGGCCTGTCCCTGCTTTGGGTGCGGCCTCAGTCTGTCAGTTCCCAGCCATCGGGATAGAATTCGAACCGCAGCGCCAGTTCGGTCGCCACCCGTTCTTCTGACCAGATTGCTTCGGGTGTTACGGCGATGGGCCCCGTGGTGGCGATCAGCGTTTCACCGTCCGTCCCCCGTTTCGTCTTGAACCCCTTGACGCGCAGTGCCTTTTCAAAGGCATCCCAGTCAGCGTCAAGTTCTTCGACGAAAAACTCGAACGCAACCATCGAGGTCTTTGGTAGGCGCATGCCCCGTCCGGCCTGTTTGAAGGTATCAAACGTCTCGCGCCGCTGAGCTTCATAGTTATGTGTCATGATGTCACCACGGTCATGCCGGTGCGAAACCGGCGCATGTTGGCACTATAGCTCACTGCGCTTTGCAGCAGACGCGCAATGCCGGTTTGGTCAAGCTGGCGAACGACCTTGCCGGGCGCCCCCATGACCAGCGACCCGTCAGGAATTTCCTTGCCTTCGGTAATCAGCGCCCCAGCCCCGATCAGGCAGCCCTTGCCGATGCGGGCCCCGTTCAGAATGGTGGCCCCCATTCCGACCAGACTGCCATCGCCGATGGTACAGCCATGCAGCATCACCTTGTGCCCGATGGTGCAATTGGCCCCAATGGTCAGCGGAGACCCCATGTCCGTGTGCAAAACGCAGTTTTCCTGGATGTTCGACCCGGCCCCCAATCGAATTTCCTCGTTGTCGCCGCGCAAAGTGGCCCCGAACCAGACGCTGGAGCCTTCTTCCAGCACAACTTTTCCGATCAGGTTCGCATCCGGGGCGACCCAGGTGTCGTCGTGCAGCTGCGGCACAATGCCGTCAAGAGCGTAGATCATGCGTTGCGTCCTTCAAATTCGCGGTCCAGATCCTTGACCAGCCCCACCAGCGCAGGTTGGCGTCTGCGGCGCAGACGTTCGGCCATGACGATGACACGCAGGTCGGCTTCGGTCGAGGCTATGTCGCGGTTGACCAGAACATAGTCATACTCGGCCCAATGGCTGATTTCATCCCGGCTTTTCGCCATGCGGCTTGCGATCACGGCCTCTGTGTCCTGGGCCCTGCCCCGCAGGCGTGCATCAAGTTCGGCAATCGTGGGCGGCAAGATGAAGACCGAGACCACTTCGGACCCCAGGGCCGAGTTTCGGATCTGCTGCCCGCCTTGCCAATCCACGTCGAACAGCGTGTCCTGACCGTTCGCCATCGCCTGTTCAACCGGCCCCCGCGGACTGCCGTACATGTTGCCAAAGACCTCGGCGTGTTCCAGCATCTGACCCTGATCCACCAGATCCAGGAACTGGGCGCGCGTGCGGAAATGGTATTCGCGCCCGTCCTCTTCGCCGGGACGTGGTGCGCGCGTGGTGGCGGACACCGAAAATCTGATCGTGGGGTCCCATTCCATCAAACGGCGCGCGAGCGTCGATTTTCCAGCACCCGAAGGCGAGGACAGGATCAAAAGAAGGCCGCGGCGGGTCATGACTACTCCAGGTTCTGCACCTGCTCGCGCATCTGGTCGATGATGTGCTTGAGGTCAAGCCCGATCCGGGTCAGGGCGATGGCCTGCGCCTTGGAACACAGCGTATTGGCTTCACGATTGAATTCCTGGGTCAGGAAATCGAACTTGCGGCCCATGGCACCGCCTTGTGCGATCAGCGCGCGCGCAGCGGCCACATGGGCGGTCAGCCGGTCCAGTTCTTCGGTGATGTCAGCCTTGACCGCGATCAGGGCCAATTCCTGGGCCACGCGGGCCGGATCGGCGTCCACGGCATCCAGCACGCGGGCCAGATTGGCACGCAGCGTGTCGGCGGTCGCATCACGGCGCGCCTCTGATTCGCGTTTGGCCGCGTCGATCAGCGTCGCCACCTCGGTCAACTGCGCGGTCAGGATCCGGGCCAGCGCTTCGCCCTCTTGCGTGCGCATTGCCGCAAAGCTGTCCAGCACAGGGGTCAGGTCGGCCAGCAGTGCTGCCCGCAAGGCGACCGGATCGGCGTCGTCCTGCGTCGTGGTTTCCATCACGCCGCGCAAGGTCAGCACATCTGCCGCCGATGGGGCCGCAAGGATCACGAACCCGTCCGCCGCTTGCTGAACCTGCGCCAGAGCAACCAGCGCCGCGTTCAGCGCCTGCGGGTTGACGCGCATCGTCTCGGCCCCGGCGTCGCGCGACAGTTTCAGCGACACCGCAATGCTTCCGCGGTGAAAGCGACGCGTCAGATCTGCGCGCACGGCGGGTTCCAACCCCTCGATCCCGTCGGGCAGCCGCATCCGCAGGTCCAGCCCCTTGCCGTTGACGGAACGTATATCCCACACCCACGACAGGCCCGACAGATCGCCGGTCCCCTGCCCCCGAAGGTTGGCGAATGCGGTCATCGATAGACAGGGCGTGGGCATGATGGATCCTTTTCAGCGAATACGCGCACCAGACCACAGCATGGCGCAGAGGAAAAGCCCGCCGCGCACCAATCCTCGGTAGCCCGGCCCGTGTTTACCAAATGTTCAGAATCCAGACCCCAAACGCAGGCGTTGGTGTATCTTAATTCATGGGTAAGGATTGCTAATGTAGGATTAACCATGATGGGTTCCCGATAGCCGTCCTTTGGTAGTGAAAAGGGATCACCGATGTTTGGCTGGACAGACCACGATCAAGGCCGCGTCGTGGCCCTGCACAATGGGGTAAGAAGGGTGCAACCTGCGCAATTTGAACGCCTCCGCGGGTATTGGGAAGCCTTGCGGGATGGCGGTGCGTTGCCCGCCCGCGCGGCGGTCGATCCGCGGGGGTTTGCCGACCTGCTGGAATCCAGCCTGCTGATCGAGCGGATCGCGCCGGGAATGGCCCGGATACGGTTGGCCGGAATGGGCCTGAGCGATCTGTTGGGGATGGATCTGCGCGGGATGCCGCTGTCGGCGCTGATCTTGCCAGAGTCGCGCGACCCGGTGTCGGTTCATCTGGAACAGGTGTTTGCCGGCCCGCGCATTGCCGCGCTGACCTTAGAGGCCGCGCGCGGCATTGGTCGCCCTGCCCTGACGGCGCGGCTCTTGTTGTTGCCGCTGGTGTCGAATGGCGGGACGGTCGATCGCGCGTTGGGCTGCCTTGTGACCGAGGGAAAGGTGGGGCGCGCCCCACGGCGGTTTGGGTTGGCCTCGTGCGAGGTGACAGAGGTTGCGGACTATGTTGCCCCTGCGCCCTTAGGCACAGCGCAGGCTGTTTCCACGCCCCATGCGCCCCTGACCGGCTTTGCCGAGCCACCTGCGCCGTTTGACCGTCCCGCAAACGGTCGCCCGAACCTGCGCGTCATTCCGGGCGGTGGTCTGCCGCGCACCTAGCGACTGACCGTCTTTGGCCAGGCAGGTTTTGGCCCGCACGCCCGTATCAACCGCCCACTGCCGCGGCGGTTGATACGCTTTGCCCAGTCCGGATCAGACTGCAGCGCGCGACGCCTGCCGCTGGGCCGACAGTTCCTCGGCGACCAGAAAGGCGAGCTCCAGCGACTGCGACGCATTCAGGCGCGGGTCACAGGCGGTATGATAGCGCGATGACAGGTCTTCGTCCGTCACGGCGCGCAGGCCTCCTGTGCATTCGGTCACGTCCTTGCCGGTCATCTCGAAATGCACGCCGCCGGGGACCGTGCCCTCGGCCTTGTGCACAGCAAAGAATTCCTGAACCTCGCGCAGGACAGACCCGAACTGACGGGTCTTGTAGCCCGAAGCCGCCTTGGTCGTGTTTCCGTGCATCGGATCGCAGGACCAGACCACATTCGCCCCCATCTCGCGCACCGCGCGGATCAGGCGCGGCAGATGATCGCCCACCGATCCTGCCCCAAATCGTGCGATCAGGGTCAAGCGGCCAGCCTCGTTGGTTGGGTTCAGCTTGTCGATCAACACCTTGAGATCATCGGTCGAAATCGACGGACCGCATTTCAGACCGATCGGATTTTGCACACCGCGACAGAAATCGACATGCGCCCCGTCGGGCTGCCGCGTGCGGTCGCCGATCCAAAGCATATGCCCCGACCCCGCCACGGGCAGGCCGGTTGTGCTGTCGATCCGGCACAGGGCCTGTTCATATTCCAGCAAAAGCGCTTCGTGGCTGGTATAGAACTCGACCGTTGACAAGGTATGCGCCGTGTCGCCGTTCACCCCGGCGGCTGTCATGAAGTCCAGCGCATCCGAAATCCGGTTCGACAGCGCACGATAGCGTTCGGCGTTGTCTTGATCCGCAAAGCCAAGCGTCCAGGCATGCACGCGGTGGATATCGGCAAAGCCGCCGGTTGAAAATGCGCGCAACAGGTTCAGCGACGCCGCGGCTTGTGTATAGGCCTGCAACATGCGGGATGGGTCGGGAATACGGGCGTCGGCGGTAAAGTCGAATCCGTTGATGATGTCCCCGCGATAGCTGGGCAGATCGACCCCGCCGATCGTTTCCATCCCGGATGAGCGCGGCTTGGCAAATTGCCCGGCCATGCGACCGACCTTGATCACCGGAACCTTGGCGCCATAGGTCAGCACGACCGCCATCTGCAACATCACCCGAAAGGTGTCGCGGATATTGTCGGCCGAGAACTCGGAAAAGCTTTCGGCACAGTCGCCGCCCTGCAACAAGAATGCCTTGCCTTGCGACACATCAGCCAGATGTTTTTTCAGACGCCGCGCCTCGCCTGCAAACACAAGGGGCGGATACTTCGACAATTGCGCTTCTACCGCGTTCAGGGCAGCCTGATCCGGATAGTCGGGCATTTGCAC
>JAUSPL010000105.1 GCA_030656535.1 Gemmobacter sp. | reverse complement strand
TGATTGCCGGGATGACAGGCATGGCAACCTGCTCATTGCTGGGCCATGCAGCACTGGCCCAAGCCATCGGTTCTGCGCGCTCAGTGGACTCAAACGCCCTGCAAAGGCCGACGGGCAAGGTGTTGCTGACGGTCCGCGGCCTGATCGGTGCGACGAATGCAGATGACGCTGCAGAATTCGATATGGCGATGCTGGACGCCCTGCCGCAACAAAGTTTTGCGACATCGACAATCTGGACACACGGTATCCTTCAATATTCAGGGCCGTCGCTACGGTCCGTTCTGGACGCTGTGCAACACAAGGGAACATCGGTCGCTGCGACAGGGGCCAACGATTACCGCGCCACGGTGCCGGTTGCGTTGATAGAAGAGACGGCTCCGATCATCGCCAACCGCTTGGCGGGACAACCCTTTGACGTCCGGGAACGTGGTCCACTGTGGCTTGTGTTTCCCTATGACGCGCATGAGCGGTTCCGGACCGAGGCCGTCTATGCCCAAAGCGTCTGGCAACTGGTTGCGCTGACCATTGTCGCAGGCTGAGTACGTGGAACCCGCCCCTACCCCGCGGGATGATCGGACGCGGCGGACTCGCGCCAATCTGTTGTCATTGGTATTATTGGGGTTTCTTGTCCTGGTCATTGTCGTGATGGGGCTTTATGCGCGCAGACTGAACACCGAAACCTCGGCTTCCTCGGAGGCGCGCATCGACAACCTGACATGGTTTGTGGCCCAGGCAGAAGTCGAATTCCTGACTTTGCACAACGCGGTCCTGTCCTTGCCGTCAGACCCGGATGCGGCAGCCTTGGACGCGAGCGGCGTTGAACAGGCCACACAAGCTTTCGATATCTTCTTCAGCCGGATCAGGTTCTTTGACGCCAACGTCTTTCAACTTGATGAAGTGGAAAGCTCGGAAATGATTGAGCAGTTGCTGCTCTTGCAGGTCCGGACGCTGGACCTTGCGGAAGTGATCGATTCCAACACCGACAATCCCGCCAATCTGCGCAAGATGACACTGCCCCTTTTGGTCGAACTGCGGCCCCTGTTGCGCAGGTTTGCACTGGATTCACTGCATCTTTTCAACGAACGTACCGCAGCCAGACGCATCGAGAACACGCAAACCCTCTCGCGGTTTTCGACGATGGCGGTGATCTTGTTGGCGCTGCTGTCTGCGATCGTGGTCATCGTGGCCGACCTTTACCGCGATCTTCGCACCCACACGCGGGCAATCGACCGCATCACCGCCAGCTTGCGCAGCATTATCAGCGCCGCCCCGCAGGCGATCGTCGTCACGGATGCGAACGGCATCATCCGCGACTTCAATCACGCCGCCGAGGATATCTTTTCCCTTTCGGCCCAGCAGGCCATCGGACAGGACATTATCAGTACGATCTTGCCGGGCGGGGTCGAGGCGCTGCCGACGCTTGGGTCCAGTGCGGTGATGACTGCGCACCGGCCCGGCGACGGTGATTTGCCTGTCGAGGTCACCGCCCTGCGCGACCAGGACAGCCAAGGCCGTCCGATCCACGTGATCTTTCTAAGGGATCTGCGCCAACAGATGGCGGTCGAAACCACACTTCGGCGCGCCCGGGACATTGCGGAACAGACCGCACAGGCCCGCGCCCGATTTCTGGCTGTCATGAGCCATGAAATGCGGACCCCGTTGCAAAGCGTACTGGCCGCCCTGGACCTGATGGGGCGCGGGTCCCTCAGCACGGCACAACGACGACATCATGCCATTGCGCTGGATAGCGGACAAAATGCGCTTAATCAGGTCGATGACCTGTTGGACCTTGCGCGACGTGAAGACGGCGCAGGAAGCGAACCGCCGACAACCTTTGACCCGCTGCTTGTCGCGCGGCGGATTGCTGATCGCGTCGGCGTTCTGGCGACCGAACAAGGCAACCGCATCGTGCTGGACCTTGCCCACACCGCATCGGTCGGGTTGGTCACTGGCGCGGGACGCAGCTTTGAACGGGCGTTGGGGAATCTGGTGTCGAACGCCGTCAAGTTCACACGCGGTGGACAGATCACGGTATCAATCCACCCAACATCCTTGCCCGAAAGCCCGGAAATTCTGTTGTACGTCTCGGTTGCAGATCAGGGCATTGGCATCGCCGCAAAGGATCAGGCACGGATCTTCGAGGATTTCGAAACTCTGGACAACAGCCTGACCCGGCCGCAGGGCGGCACTGGTCTCGGGCTTGGCATCGCGCGACGCGCGGTCGCAGCATTGGGGGGATCGCTCAGCCTCGACAGCGCCCCGGGACAGGGCAGCCGGTTCAGCTTTAGCGCGCAACTGCGCCGTGCCGCCCCTGCGGTCGCGCCCGAGGTGTTGGCCGACGGTACCGCACCGGCCCCGGCGCTGGCCATTCTTCTGGCCGAAGATACTGCGGTAAATCGCATTCTGCTTCGCGAGATGATGACCCGCATGGGCCATCAAGTGACGGATGCAACCAACGGCACCGAGGCGGTCGCACTGGCAGAAACCCGCGCCTTTGACGTGGTGGTCATGGACATTTCCATGCCCATTCTGGACGGGATCGCTGCCTCTGCCGCTATTCGCCAAGGCGGCGGCCCGTCTTCTGACGCGCCCATAATGGTTTTGACCGCGCATACGCTGGAGAACGACCTTGCGCGGATCCGTAAAAGCGCCATCAATCAGGTGCTGACCAAACCCATCCGCTATGATGCCCTGGAATCGGCGCTGATCGCTTTGACCCGCGCGCCCCAAGATCCGCTTTTGGATCACGCATCGTTCGCTGACACCGCAAGCTTCCTGCCACGTGAAACCCATCTGACCTTGATAGCCCGGTTCGAAGAAGAGGCCCGGCGCGACATCGCCGCCCTGCCCGCTGCTGCCCCTGACACACGGATTGACCTGCTTCACAGGCTGCAAGGCAGCGCCGGGCTGCTGGGCACGCGGCGGCTTTACCGGCTGCTGTCTGAACCTGGCACCGATAGCAGTACACTGCGCCGGTGTCTGGACAAATCCTGTATCGCGCTCCGGGCAGAAGTCGCCCTAGCTGCGGCGCAAGTGGGCCAGTAGCGTCCGCGTAGACCCGTCTTTGGCACTGTCATCGGCCCCTGGAACCAGCAGCATCTCCAACGCAACCGCAAGTTCCTTGCCCAGTTCCACACCCCATTGGTCAAAACTGTTGATCCCCAGTATGATGCCCTCAACGAACACCCGGTGTTCGTATAGCGCAAGGATCATGCCCAGAACCTGCGGTGTCAGCTTGCGATAGGCCAAGGTTACTGAAGGGCGATTGCCGGGAAACACCCGGTGCCGCGCTTGCCGGTCCAATTCGGCCTCCACCAGCCCGCGCGCGGCCATCATCCCCCGCGCGGTGTCCAAAGACCTGCCACGCATAAGCGCCTCGGATTGTGCAAGACAATTGGCGATCAGCAGGCGGTGGTGCTGCGCCAATGTCGGCTCGTGGCCCTCTGCAGCAATCAGAAACTCACACGGGATAACCCGGGTGCCCTGATGGATCATCTGATAAAAGGCGTGCTGACCGTTCGTCCCCGGCTCTCCCCACACGACGGGACCAGAGTTGCGTGTCAGGTCCGACCCGTCCATCGCCACCCGTTTGCCGTTCGATTCCATTTCCAGTTGCTGCAGATAGGCCGGCAAGCGGCTCAGGCGCTGGTCATATGGCAACACGGCACGGGTCGCATATCCGCAGATCTGGTTGTGCCAGACACCGGTCAGCGCCAAAAGTACGGGCAGGTTTTCTGCAAACGGGGCGTGACGGAAATGGCCGTCCATCGCGGCAGCACCGTCCAGAAACTGCGAAAAGCCATCCGACCCGATCGCAAGCATCAACGAAAGCCCGACCGGACCCCAGACCGAATAGCGTCCGCCGATATAGTCGCCAAACCCGAACACCCGGTCCGCAGGGATCCCCCATTCTGCCGCGCGCTCCTCTGCAGACGAAACCGCGACCATCTGGGCCGCCGGATAGGCGACCGACGCCGCCATCCAGTCGCGCACCGTGGCCGCGTTGGTCATCGTCTCAATCGTGGAAAAGGTCTTTGAGGCGATGATGACCAGGGTCGTGCGCGGATTCAGCCCGCGCAAAGTGTCCGCAGCATGCGCGCCATCGACGTTCGATATGAAATGCGTGCGCGGCCCATCATGATACGGCGCAAGCGCCAGACAGGCCATCACCGGCCCAAGATCCGATCCACCGATCCCGATATTCACCACATCGGTGAACGTCCCGCCTGGCCCGGCAAAGTCGCCCGACCGGACTGCATCAGCAAAGACCCTCATCCGCGACCGGGTCGCCAGTTGGTCCTGGACCCAGTCGCCACGCACCGCCGGGTCCGCAGTCCCGCGCAGCATGGTATGGAGCACGGCGCGGCCCTCGGTCTCGTTGATCGGCTCGCCGCTGAACATCGCCGCGCGTCGTGCGGCCAGGCCCGCCGAATCCGCCAGTCGCAGCAAGAGGTCCAGCGCAGTGCCGTCCAGATTTGTCTTGGAGAAATCGAACAAAAGCTGACCAGAATGGCCGTCTTCATAGCCCAGTCTTGCAGAAAACGCATCCGCCCGGTTAGGATCGTCAAACAAGGAAAGGATCGCGCGATCCGCTACGGTCAGATGGTGATCCGCCAATGCCGACCAGATCGCTTCGGTTTTCATAAATCACTCCGCCCAATGAACAGTGGCGTTATCCAGTACGACCTGCACAGGCGCAAGGTCGGGCGTAAGACCCTTTGCACGTTCCAGCGCATCCCGCTTGGCCTTCCCCAGTATCAGCACATGTGTATGCATCGCCCCCGCCAAGACAGGCGCCGTCAGCGTGACACGAGGCTCGCCAGCCCCCGGTGCGCGCATCGCCATCAAGACGGGTGCATCCTTGGCCAACGCGTCTGACAATCGGTCGCCGCCCGGAAACAGCGACGCGATATGAAAATCCTCGCCCATACCCAACAGCAAAACTGAAATCGGCAAGTGCGCCGATACCCCGGTTGCCAACCTGTCCAGCGCCTTTTCAGGCGTCGCGGTATCGGCGCGCAACGGCACAAGCTTTGCTTTCGCCGCATGACCGACCAACAGGCGTTCGCGCAAAAGTCGGGTGTTGGATCGCGGGCTGTCCTCGGACACCCAGCGTTCGTCGTTCAAGAATACGGACACGTTCGCCCATTCAAGGTCCACCCCCGCCAACAGGTCAAACAGAGGCCCCGGCGTGTTCCCCCCCGGTACAGACAGCGACGCCTTGCTGTCGCGGCGCAAGAACTCACCCAATTCTCCGGCGATCTTGTTGGCCAGCGCCAGAAACAACATTTCGCGGTCGGAATATTCAATCAGGTTCATTCGCGGATGTCCCTCCAACGTCGTCCATCGCGGTGCATCAACATCAACGAATCCTCGGGGCCCGATGTTCCCGGGTCATACCCATGCGGACGATGACCCTCCCATCCCGCGATGATGGGGTCAGTCCATGCCCATGCGGCCTCGACCTCATCGCCCCGCATGA
>JAUSPL010000103.1 GCA_030656535.1 Gemmobacter sp. | reverse complement strand
GCCAAGGTGCTTGGCCACGGTGAAGATGTCTTTATCACCGCGCCCGCACATGTTCATGATGATCAGGTGGTCGGCGGGCAGCGTCGGCGCGATCTTCATCACATGGGCCAGAGCATGGCTGGGCTCCAGCGCCGGGATGATACCTTCCAGTTCACAGCACAGCTGGAACGCCTCCAGTGCTTCTTTGTCGGTGATCGACACGTACTGCGCGCGCCCGACATCGTGCAGCCAGGAATGTTCTGGGCCAATGCCGGGATAGTCAAGACCGGCAGAGATGGAATAGCCTTCCAGGATCTGACCGTCCTCATCTTGCAGCAGATAGGTGCGGTTGCCGTGAAGCACCCCGGGACGCCCCCCCGTCAACGACGCGCAGTGTTCCATCCGGTCATCAACGCCCTTGCCGCCTGCCTCGACCCCGATGATGTTGACGGATGTGTCGTCAAGGAAGGGATAGAACAGGCCCATGGCGTTGGACCCGCCGCCGATGGCCGCGATGATCGTGTCGGGCAAGCGGCCTTCGCGTTCCATCATCTGCTGCTTGGCCTCTTTGCCGATGATCGACTGAAAATCACGGACCATCGCCGGATACGGATGAGGCCCGGCCACGGTGCCGATGCAGTAAAAGGTGTCACGCACGTTGGTCACCCAGTCGCGCAAAGCGTCGTTCATGGCGTCCTTCAGCGTGCCACGCCCCGATGTGACCGGGATCACCTCGGCACCCAGAAGCCGCATACGGAACACGTTGGGCGCTTGGCGTTCGACGTCATGCGCGCCCATGTAGACCACGCATTTCAATCCGAACTTCGCGCAGACCGTCGCCGTGGCCACACCATGCTGACCTGCGCCCGTTTCGGCGATGATCCGGGTCTTGCCCATGCGGCGTGCCAGGATGATCTGACCCAGCACGTTGTTGATCTTGTGCGCACCGGTGTGGTTCAGTTCATCACGCTTCATGTAGACCTTGGCACCGCCCAGATGCTTGGTCAGACGCTCGGCATGGTACAGCGGTGAGGGGCGACCGACATAGTGGGTCCACAGGTCGTGCATCTCTTCCCAGAAGATCGGGTCGGTCTTGGCAAACTCGTACCGCTCTTCCAGTTCAAGGATCAACGGCATCAGGGTTTCGGACACGAATCGCCCGCCAAAGATGCCAAACCGCCCGGCGTCGTCCGGGCCGGTCATGAAGCTGTTGATCCTGTCGTCGGCCATTTCAGTCCCCCGGGTGAAGTTCGAGATCGCGTTTATAGCCTATATGGGACGCGGTAAAGCCAAGGCCATCGTAAAACGCATGGGCACGAGCACGGGTCTTGTTTGTTGTCAGCTGAATCAGCCTGCACCCCGCCGCGCGGGCGCGCGCCTCGGCATCGGCCATCAGCGCGGCCCCCAGCCCACGGCTGCGCAGGTCGGTCGCGACACGGACGGATTCGACCTGCGCCCGGCGGGCCGCGCGCAAGGACAGACCCGAGATAAAGGTGATCTGATAGGTCGCGACAATGCGGCCTTCAGCCTCGGCCACGATCAGGTGGTTCGCGGACTCGGACTGCATCTGGTCGAATGCGGCAAGATAGGGCGCAAGATCAGCGGTTTCACGGCTGGCACCCAGGGCGTCATCCGCAAGCAGCGCGACCACGGCAGGCACATCAGCACGCTCTGCGGAGCGAAATCGGGGCAGGTCACTCATGGGGCACCTTTGAATTCGGTTTTCATCAGGTTTAGGGCGCTTGGCTGGGCCTGTCGATAACGAACCTGTGTTCGCGCACAGCTGAAACTTATTGCGCCGTTTGTTCGTACCTTCGCCAGACCGTTCGCCACATGGGCACGGCAACTTCTGACGGGACTCAAGGAGAGATATCATGAAAAGAGCATTTGCGGCCGCAATGGCCACCACCACTCTGGTCGCGATGGCTGCTGGTACAGCCCAGGCGGAAACAGCATTGGGGCTGACAGGTGACCGGACACTGGTCTGGATTGATACCACCACGGCGACAGTGACCGGGTCGGTCGAGGTGCAGGGCGTGGATCGCCTGCTGGGTCTTGATCTGCGGCCAATCAACGGGACCGTAATCGGGGTCACCGGCGATCAGACCATCGTCACCATTGATCCCAAGACCGGCGCAACGACCGAACTTTCGCAGATGAACACCATGTTGCCCGTCGGGGACGCCACTGTGATCGTCGATGTGAACCCTGCCGCTGACCGCCTGCGCTTCATGTCCGGTCTGGTGAACCACCGCGTCAATATGGACACCGGCGAGGTGACTGTGGACGGCGAACTGAACTTTGATGCGGCCGATGCCAATGCAGGCAAGACACCGATGGTCGCCGCCTCCGCCTACACCAACAGCCATGCGAAACCCGAATCCACAGCGATGTACGATGTTGATGTGGGCCTTGGCGCGCTGCTGCGTCAAACCAAGCCCAATGACGGAACGCTTGCCACCATCGGGATGCTGGATGTCGCAATGGACGGGCCGATCGCGCTGGATGTCGCCACGACAGCAGACGGCACCAATACGACCTGGGTCGCTGCGGGCGGGATGCTGCACACCGTTGATCTGGAAACCGGCGCACTGACCGGATCCTGGACTATCACCGGGCTGGACGGCGCATTGCGCGACCTTACCATCCTTCCGGCGATGTAAGGGAACGGACCTGCGGCCAATCCGCTTCCAGTTGGCCGCAAGGTCGCGGCGCTGCGGGACCTCCCCAGGGTCGCGCAGCTTCCGCGTCGTCAGGTGAACACCACCTTCAATGCAGGAACCCGTCGTATGGGGCCGCAGACCCGGACCAAGGTGACATCTGCAGAAATATGCACTTCGTTGAGCGTGTCCGGCGACAGGCCGACATCACCCAACGCATCCAGACCGGTTGACGCCGGAAACCGTTTTTCCAAGACCATGCAGGCGGGCTTTCCATATGTCCGGGACCGGGGCATCCACCTGTCGCGTCACGCGTGCCCCAGAGATGCCGGTGTCGGCAATCAGGCACAGGTTTTTGCGGCAGCAATTGGCGTTCACAGCCAGAATACGGCACTTGCGGCAGGCCCCGAAGGTGTCAGGCAGGACGCCCAAGGACCAGCACTGGTTCGCCCGCAAAGGTACTCGCATCGGGGGCGGCTGTGACGCGCCCGCGTGCGGCCGCGCCTGCACCGACCGAAAAGGCCTTCTTGGCGATAAATGCGGCTTATGACGATTTAGGGTAATCGCCTTTCGGCCAACGGGCAGTGCTTCCGCTCATGCATCACCATGCCACACGCTCAGACATGACGCCGATGCCGGGGGTGGCGGTTCTGGCCTGCCCCGTTACCTGGCAGCCGCATCCGGAACAGGTTGCATCAGCGCGGAATGGTTGTGGGGACCGGAGGGCCGCCCTCCAATCGGTACGGGATGCGCTGGTGGTTGGCATGATGCTGCGG
>JAUSPL010000098.1 GCA_030656535.1 Gemmobacter sp. | reverse complement strand
CGCTGACCGCCCTGTTGGCCGAAGTGTTCCGGGACTGTGCCTGATGGGGCTTGACGGCTGGTTGGTGTTTGCAGCCTTCTGGGTCGTGTTTGTCACCTCGCCCGGGCCGAACGCCGTGAACTGCGTCGGAAACGGAATGGCCTATGGATTCAAGAGGTCGCTGTGGGGTGTCGCGGCAATCCTGGTCCAGGCGTTTTTGTTCCTGACATTGTCGGCTGCTGGGCTGGCGGCGGCACTGGCAGCGGCGCCGGGGGCGATCGGGGTGTTGCGCTTGGTCGGCGCGATGGTTCTTGTCTGGCTTGGTGTCCGGACCGTGCTGCGCGCGCGCGTCGCAATGGGTGCACAAGCCGGGGCCGGAAGCGTTTTCTGGCGGGCCTTCTTGATCGCGACTTTGAATATCAAAAGTCTGATGGGCTATCTTGCCGGGTTTACCCAGTTTGTTGACCCTGCAGTGCCGGTCTGGGATCAGATGGCAGTGATCTATCCCACCGCCATGACGCTGACAGGACTAAGCTATTGCGGCTACACCGCGCTGGGGGCAGGCTTGGGCCGTACTGCCATGGCTGCGATCACAGGCGTCTGGTTTCGGCAGGTGATGGGCGTGGCGTTTGTGATCTATGGTGTGGCGCTGGGGCTGTCCGGCTAGCGGGTCTGTACACCCGATCCTCGCACGCAAAAGAGCGCCTTCGCTGACCTGCGACCTGCGACCTGCGTCACATGTCCTGTCGTTGCCAGACCACAAGACAATCCAGCCGACTGGGGCCAGCCTGCAGCACAACGGATTGGGCCCGCAAAGCGCGAATGGGTGCGCAAAACCGTCCGGCCAATGCCCCCCGGGCGGCCTTCGGGGCATCTTGACCTTGGCGGTCTGGCGCGGGACATCTGCACCGCCAGTCGGGGCGGGTTTTCGGAGTGTCGACGATGATAGATGTCTTGCTTGCCCTGCCTCCTGAACGGTTGGCTGCGTTCATGGTGGGGGGGTTGGTCGTCAACTTTGCTCCCGGTGCAGATATGGTTTTTGCGACCGCCTGTGGAATTCAGGGCGGCCCCAAAGTCGGGGCTGCAGCCGGGTTTGGGGCGGGGGTGGGCGTGCTGTGGCATGTCACTTTGGCCGCACTGGGCGTGTCTGCGCTGATAGCGACGCACCCCGAGGCCCTGACCGTGCTTCGATGGGCAGGCGCCGGCTATCTTTCGTGGCTTGCGGTCAAGGCTTGGCGGGCGGGCGCTGTCGGCGAAGGTCGCGGTGTGCCGACACCCCTGCGCGCGTTCCGTCGCGGGGTGTTGACCAATGTCCTGAACCCGAAGCCGATCCTGTTCGTCTTGTCGTTTCTGCCACAATTCGTGGACCCCGCTGCCGGGCCGATCTGGAAACAGATTGTGGGGCTCGGGCTGATGTTTGCGTTTACCGGGACGCTCGTCACAATGGGATACGGAATTCTTGCGGGCTATGCGGGCGCGGTGCTGGCGCGACGCATGGGGGCGGTCAACAAGCTGGCAGCCGTGCTGTTTGCAGGGCTGGCCGCCAAGCTGGTTCTGGACTGACCCAAACCATTCATTCCTGAAGTCATGTTGCCTGCCTGCGCGATGGTTCACACCTGCCGGCGCAGCTCAGTGTGGATCGCAGGTCAGCAGCCCCGCGCCCCAAGGCACTTTCGCACGCACCGAAAGCGCGCGATGCGCATGTGTCGCCCGAAAGCAGGAGTACTGGTGACTTGGCGACGGGGTCGCGGCCCTCTGGGGCAGCGCATTGTTTGACGGGATTTCCTGCAGCCTGTATGCGCCTTTGACAGGAGTACTTGGGAATGGTCGAAAATGGCAGACGTGGAAGAGACTGACCTGGGCGGGTTCGTCTATACGCCGCCCGACGTGCCGGTGACGGTGCTGCACCATGACAGTGCGATTGTCATCGTAGACAAGCCCGCGGGACTGTTATCGGTGCCAGGGCGGGGCGAGGCTTTGGCCGACTGCCTTATCTCTCGCTTGCAGCGGGTGTTTCCGGATGCGCTGCTGGTCCATCGGCTGGATCTGGACACGTCGGGCATCATGGTATTTGCGTTGACCAAGGCGGCGCAGGTATCCCTTGGGCAGCAGTTCGAGGGGCGTGGCGTCAAGAAGGTCTATGTCGCGCGGCTGTCAGGTGCCTTGAGGCAAAAGACCGGGACGGTCGATCTGCCGATCATTGTGGACTGGCCTAACCGACCACGTCAGCACGTCAATCATGAAACCGGCAAGCCCGCGATCACCAATTGGCGTGTGGTGCGGGCCGACCCCACCGAAACGCGCGTACGGCTGATGCCGCAAACCGGGCGGACACATCAGTTGCGCGTGCACATGCAGGCGCTTGGGCACCCGATACTGGGCGACCGGCTTTATGCAGACGGCGCAGCCTTGGACCATCCGCGGCTGATGCTGCACGCCGAAAGCCTGCGTTTTCGGCATCCTGAAACCGGGGTGACACAGGCATATACTGCGGCCTGTCCATTCTGACAGGTTATGGCGCGTGCTGGCGCATGACACGCGCCAAGTGGTCAAGGAACGGGATCGCGGCAGGTTCAGGGCTGCGATCGCGGGGCAAGACAGCCGCGATTTCGCGGCCCACCGGCGGGCCTTGCAGCGGCGAGCACGCAAGCAACTGCGCGTTCGGCGCGACGCGCGCATAACCAGGCAATACCGCGATACCCAACCCCGCCGCGACCAACGCAAGCGCGGTCGTGATCTGCGTGACCTCCTGGACCGGGCGCGGCGACAGGTTGGCGCGCTCGAACCCCAGCTCGACCAGCAACCTGATACCACTGTCACGAGTCAAGGTGATCAAGGGGTATTGCGCAACATCTGACCAGCTTGACGCAAGCCCTGCCAACGGATGCCCGCGCGGGGAAAACAGCATCAGCGCATCCCGCAGGATCGGGCGGTGATCCAGATCGGGCAGTCCCGGTGGAAAGGTGCCGATACCGATATCGGCACGCCCTGTCCGCAAATGAGTCAGGATGTCCTCGGTCCCGATGTCGGACAGGGAACTGGTCAGCCCAGGGTGCTGGGCCAGAAAGCCAGCGATGGCCTGAGGCAAGATGGCAGCGGCCAACAACGGCGGCGCGGCAAGGCGCAACTGACCGCTGCGCAGTCTGGCGCGGCCTTGGGCGGCCTCGGTCGCACGGTCAAGTTCGGCAAGCGCGGGTGTGGTCTGATCGCGAAAGGTTCGCCCCGCGGGCGTCAAATCAACCCTGCGGGTGGTACGGTCCAACAGGCGCAAACCCAAAAGGGCCTCCAGATCGCGGATCTGCTGGCTAAGGGCGGGCTGACTAAGTCCCAGTCGCTCTGCCGCGCGCGAAAAGCTGCCAAGGTCGGCTGCGGCAAGGAAACACTCGATCTGGCGCAGGGTTGGGCGCATGTATTTATCCGTATAGCTTATCAATTGATAATGCATTGCCGGATTGCTGTATAGATCATGGAATGGTTTGCTATGTCGATCATGGGGGATGCAATGATCGGGCACAGCAAATGGACAGGGCAGGCAATGCCACGGCGCGAAGATCAGCGACTGCTGACCGGCGCCGGACGGTTTGTGGCCGACCTTGCGCCAGAAGGTTGCCTGGCATTGGAGGTTCTGCGCAGCCCCTATGCCGGTGGGACGTTCAGCCTTGATATTTCCGACGCGCAGGATGCGCCGGGGGTTCGACTGGTGCTGACCGGCGACGATCTGGCCTTGCTGGGCGCTGCGGGCGTGAACCCTTTGATCGAAGGCGTGGACGTCCATCCCATGCAGCCGATGGCCCTTGGGCGGGTCAGCGCTGTGGGTCAGCCCGTGGTCGCCGTCGTGGCGGACACAGTGGCGCAAGCGCGTGATGCGCTGGACCTGATCGTTCTTGACGTTGAAGAGGACGATATTGGCACAACGCCCGTGGTTCGGCACCGTTTCGGTGGCGATGGACGGTCTGCGCCCGCCAGCCTGACTGTCGCGGCCCGCGTGGATCACGCCCTTGTGGCACCCTTTGCGCTGGAACCCCGGGCCACGCTGGCGATCTGGGAGGACGGATTGACCGCGCATCTTTCGACCCAGACACCGCAACGCTGTCGGGATGACCTGGCGATCATGCTTGGCTTGCCGCGCAAAGCCGTCCGGGTGGTCGCACCGGACGTGGGCGGCGCGTTTGGCGGCAAGGCGTCCTTGATGCCCGAAGATGTGATCTGCGCCTATGCTGCCCGCGCGCTTGGCGCTGCAGTGCTGTGGGTTGCAACGCGGTCGGACGAATTCCAGGCCGCGACCCAAGGGCGCGGCGCGCGGACAAGCGGAACTCTGACGCTGGACGACACAGGGCGCGTGCACGGGATGACGGCACAGATGGCCTTTCCGCTGGGTCACTGGATGCCCTATTCGTCGCTTGCGCCCATACGCAACGCCGGTCGCATCTTGCCGGGTCCCTACGCGGTGGCACAGGTCGCAGCAGACATTTCGGCAGATCTGACCCCGAGGGCTGCCGTCAACATCTATCGCGGCGCGGGGCGCCCCGAGGCCGCGATGTTGATCGAGCGGTTGATGGACAAGGGCGCGCAGGCCGCCGGAATGGACCCCTTGGCATTCCGACGCCTGAACATCATGGGACCGGGCGATTTGCCTGCGGCGAATGGTGTGTGTTCCGGCGATTTCGCAGGGCTCTTGGACCGGCTGGAAACGGCATCGGGCTATGCGGCGCTGCGGGCGGCGCAAAGCGCGCGGCGTGCCGCAGGCGAGGTCTGCGGACTGGGAATCGCGCTGTATGTCGAACCCTGCGGGCAGGGCTGGGAAACCGCCGAGGCCCGGCTTATGGCCGACGGAACGGTCGTCCTTGCCACAGGGTCAAGCGCGCAGGGGCAAGGGCGCGAAACAGCCTTTGCGCAGTTGGTGGCGGATGCGTTGCAGATCGCCCCGGATCACGTGCAGGTGGTGGCAGGCGACACACAGCAGGTTCCCGACGGCATCGGCGCGCTGGCATCCCGATCCACCGCGATAGGCGGATCGGCGGCGGTCCTGGCAGCGCGGGCGCTGGGAACCTTGGCGCGGGTGGCAGCGGCAAAAGCACAGGCCACCACGCCCGATCACGTAATTATGGCAGCGGGCGGGTTTTGGGCCGACGGCGTCTTGCTGACCTGGGCCGACCTTGCGGCAAGACTGGGGACCAGCGGCGCGGTGCTTGTGGCCCCCGTGCGGTACGACGCCCCGGCCGAAGCCTGGGCCTCTGGTGCCGTGCTGGCCGAGGTGACGCTGGACCCGGAAACAGGGGTGGTCGCTGTAGACTGCCTGACCTGGGTCGATGACGCCGGGCATGTGGTGAATCCGATGCTGGTCGAAGGACAGATGATCGGTGGCGCCGCACAGGGCATCGGCGCCGCACTGATGGAACGGATCGTCTATCAGGAAGGGCAGTTGGTCACCGGCAGCCTGATGGATTACGCCGTCCCCCGTGCAAGCGACATGCCGCCTTTGCGCATCGTCAAACACGCCACCCCCAGCCCCGCCAACATTCTGGGCGTCAAAGGCGTGGGCGAGGCAGGCTGCATCGGTATTCCTGCAGCGCTGTTGAACGCCGTCATGGACGCCCTGCCCGCCAACACCCCCGATCTTTCCCTGCCGCTGACCTCGGAACAGGTCTGGCGCGCTCTTTCAGGAATGGACATATGAAATACAGCCGCAAAGACGCCAAATCCCACGCTTTCGCCCA
>JAUSPL010000086.1 GCA_030656535.1 Gemmobacter sp. | reverse complement strand
GGGGCGAGGTCGCGATGAAGGGCAGCAAGGCCGAGCTGTCGCGCGACACCTTGCGCCAGACCGTTTCGGTCTGACGCTGCCGCATTTGTTGTCAGCGCCCATTCCCGACGGGTGCAGTCCTGGCGGTCATCCCATCGGAACCTGTGCAAATGCGGCCAGCAGCGCCGTGCGATGCGTGGCCACCAAGGATTCAAGGGTTGCAACACGCTCTGGGGTAAAGTGCCCTTCGATGTCCAGCACGTTGACCGTTCCCACGACTTGCGTCCCGTCGGACACCGGCATGTTCAGCGCGGAATGACAGCCAAGCTGGTTGATCAAGGCGTGATCGGGGAAATAGATCGCAAACTCTGGCGTCGTATTGGCCACAAAGCTGGTCCCGCGTCCGATCACTTGATCCGACCAGGCGTCATTGCGCATCGGTTTGGTCCCTGTTGCCGGGTATTCGTCGGGATGCGAGGTATAGGCCCGCCGCGCCAGACCGGCCTTGCGGTCCAGCACGGTGACGGTGAACAGGCGCGCGCCGCAGGCTGCGTCGGCAGCACGGTGCAGGGCGGCAAAGGTGTCGTCGGGGGAGGCAGTCATGCAGAGTGTCCTGAATTAGGTGCAAAAGTCGGGGCGGGACGGCGTGGGACAGCACCGCGCCGTCGCGCCCCACAGTCGGCAGGGTGGCGATCTGCCCCCCCTGCGCGCTTTTATGTCTTGTCCGGGGCCGCAGCCCCGGAGAGCCGTGTTACTTCTTTTCCACCAGCCGGTAGAACACGAAGTCAGAGGTTGCGCCGTTGACGAAACCCTTGACCTTGTCAGCCATCGCCACCTGCTTGACTGCCTGGAACATCACGACAAAGGGTGCCTCGTCCTGCATCGACTTTTGCAGTTCGACGTACATCTGCAGTCGCTTTTCGGCATCTTGTTCGCCAAGTGCCGCCATGGTCTTGGTGTTGATTTCGGCTGGCGGCATCCATGCGTTGCGCCACGTTGTGGTGGATGCGTATTTGTCGTCCGCGTTGTCGGCGTTATAGGCAAACGCCTTGGCGTTCGAATGCGGGTCCATGAAGTCCGGCCCCCAGTACAGCAGCATCGCTTCGTGGGTGCGCGCGCGGTATTTGGTGATAACCTGTGCGCCGGTGCCGGGCAGGATTTCGAACTCGATCCCCGCCGGGGCAAAGGACTGTTGCAGCGCTTGGGCCATGTCGTTGAACGGGTTGGCGTTGATCACGTCGAGCGTGACCTTGATGGGTAGCTGGACCCCGGCATCGGCCAGGATCTTTTTCGCCATTTCAGGGTCATAGGTGTAGGGCGTGTCGGTAAGCGCGCCGGGGAAACCCTTGGGCCAGAACGCCTGATGCACCTCCATCTGACCTTTCAGAAAGCTGTCAGCCATGCCCTGATAGTTCACCAGATAACGCGCGGCCTTCCAGACGGCGGGATTGGTCAGCGTGTCGACCTTTTGGTTGAAGCTGATCCAATGGACGGCGGCCTGCGGGTAGGTTTCGACCCGCACAGCCGAATTGCCCGCCAGCCCGGCGACCTGATCAGGGGTCAGGTTCTTTGCCATGTCCACATCGCCCGATTCCAGCAGCAGACGCTGGGTGGCGGCTTCGGCGACATGGCGCACGATGACCTGTTTCATCGCAGGGGCGCCGGCGAAATAGTCCGGGTTGGATTCCAGCGCCAGCGATTCACCGGGCTTGAAGGCGCGCAGCTTGAACGGGCCGGTGCCGGCGCTGTTGAGGTTCAGCCACGCGGTGCCCTGATCGCCGTCCTTTTCATTTGCCATCACGGTGGCCAGGTCGACCACCGAGGTCACCCGCGCGGCCAGCACGTTCAGCACGAACGACGGCGCAAAGTCGCCCGCCCATTTGATGGTGACGGTGTTGCCATCAGTGGTGACCATCTGGTCAAGGTTGTCCAGCGTCCAACCAAGGTTGCCCAGAATGAAGGCCGGCGCCTTGTTCAGAACCAGCACCCGACGCCAGCTGCCCTTGACGTCTTCGGCCCGCAGCGGGTTGCCGGAATGGAATTTCACCCCGTCGCGCAGCGTGAATACGATGGTCTTGTTGGCCGCATCGATCACCCATTCCGTCGCAAGGCCGGGGGACAGGACCGTCGTGTCGGTGGCATCATAGCGCACCAGCTGGTCATAGGTGTTCGTGACATATTCGCCCGACGAGAATTCATAGGCGGTCGCCGGGTCGATCGTGACGATGTCATCGATGTTTTGTGCCACGACCAGCGCGGTGTCGGGGGTTGCGGCCAGCGCGGGCGCGGTAGACAGCGCGACAAGGCTGACGGCAAGCAAGGTTCTGAGGTGGATCATGGACCTTCTCTCCTGTTGTTTCTTTTGGTTTTTGCCGCAGGTTGACCCCGCTACGGCTGGTCGGGGGCTCGTCCAATCAGCCGGGGTGACGTGCCGGTCCATAAAAGCCGGGCCGGGCCGTCCCCGATGTTGGCAAAGGAATGGGGCGTGTCGCCCATGAAGTGCAGGCTGTCGCCGGGGTGCAGCACGATCACCGCATCGCCCAAGGTCTGACGAAGGGTGCCGTCCAGGACGACGATCAGTTCTTCGCCGGTGTGGCTGGTTACCTCGGACTGATAGCCGACGGGAATGTGGATCATCAGTGACGACAGGTTGCCGCCGGCAAGCCGGGTGTTCAGCCGCTCATACCCCAGCGACGAATCCGCAATGGCGAAACGGGGGCGTTCCCCTGCCCGCGTGATGCTGTCGGCGGGTTTCGGCGTGGCGATGAACACATCGACATCGACGCCAAGCGCTGCGGCGACGCTGGCAAGGGTGCCAAGCGAAGGCGTGGCCTTGTCGCGTTCGACCTGGGACAGGAAGCCGACCGAAATCCCGGCCTGATCCGCCAGGGTTTGCAAGGTCAGCCCGGTCTTGTGCCGCAATTCCCGAATCCGACCGCCGAACTGCGGTGTCTGCACGGACGGGGTGGTATCGACAGGCTTTCGGAGCGCTTCGGTCATCGGATGTCCCGGCTGGTTCGGAATTGTTTTGACGCTAGTAAAAAAATTTTGCTATGTCAAAAAAAGTTTATCACCACTCTGCAAATCCTCCGAGGTGCCCATGACTGACACCCCGACCCCTTTTCCCGCCAAGGCCCCCGGTTTTTCCGGGCCGTGGTGGCAGGCCGTTTGGTTTGCGATCACGGTCGCGCTGACGTTTCTGGGCTTGCTGGCGATCACGTTTGTCATCGGTCGGGTTGTGCCGATAGATCCGGTGCTGGCGGTGGTCGGCGACCGCGCGTCTCAGGCAACCTATGATGCTGCGCGTGCTGCGATGGGACTGGATGACCCGATGATCGTGCAGTTTGCCCGCTATGTCTGGGGCGTGATGCAGTTTGACCTGGGCGTGTCGGTGTCAACCAATCGCCCTGTCGCGCAGGATCTGGCCCGAGTTTTCCCCGCGACGCTGGAAATGGCGACGCTTGGCATCCTGATCGGTGTGGTTGTCGGCGTGCCGATGGGGGTGCTGGCGGCTGCGCGGCAGGGGACATGGATCGATCAGGTGATCCGGGTGATCGGCCTTGCGGGCTATGCGGTGCCTGCGTTCTGGTTGGGTCTGGTGGGGTTGGTCGTCTTTTATGCAAAGCTGCGCTGGGTTGGCGGACCGGGACGGATCGACATATTTCTGGACGGCATGGTCGCGCCGGTGACGGGCCTGTTGTTGATCGACAGCCTGCTTGCTGGGGACATGGACAGTTTCCGGTCGGCCTTTGGCCACATCATTCTGCCGTCCACCATTCTGGGGTTCTACAGCCTGGCCTATATCGCCCGCATGACGCGCAGCTTCATGCTGGAGCAGCTGGGGCAGGAATTCATCGTCACGGCCCGCGTCAAGGGGGCCCCCGCAAGGGTGGTGATCTGGCGACATGCGTTCAGGCCGATCCGGGTCCAGTTGATCACGGTGATCGGGCTGAGCTACGCCGGGCTGCTGGAAGGATCTGTGATGATCGAGACAGTGTTTTCCTGGCCCGGTATCGGAAACTATCTGACTGGCGCATTGCTGAATGCCGACATGAATGCGGTGTTGGGGGCCACGTTGGTGGTCGGTGCGGTATTCATTGTCATCAACAAGGTCTCGGACGCGATGTACCGCGTGCTTGACCCGCGGGCGAGGTGAGGCATGGCAACGGTCGCATGGCTGCTGGACGAGAACCCCGAAACGCGGATGCAGGCGCAGCTGGGGCAGGGCTACAGGTTGGCCCGTGCGCTTGCGCGCAATCCGCTGGCGATGGTGGGGCTGGCGATCATCGTGGCATTGCTGGTCGTGGCCGCGTTTGCACCTTGGCTAGCGCCCTATTCTGCGGTGGACGGTGATCTGGCGAACCGTCTGGCGCCTCCGTCGGCGGTGCACTGGATGGGCACGGACGAGCTTGGCCGGGATATCATGTCGCGCATTATCTTTGGTGCGCGCATAACATTGTACATCGTGTTGCTGGTGGCGGTGATCGCGGCGCCGCTGGGCTTGGTGATCGGGGCCGTGTCCGGGTATTTCGGTGGGTTTGTCGACCGGGTCATCATGGGCGTCACCGACATCTTTCTGTCGTTGCCGCGACTTATCCTTGCGCTTGCCTTTGTGGCGGCTTTGGGCCCGGGCATCGAAAATGCCGTGATCGCCATCGCAATCACATCCTGGCCCGTTTATGCGCGGATCGCCCGGGCCGAGACGCTGACCATTCGCGGGTCGGACTATATCGCCGCCGCGCGGATGTTGGGGGCCAGCCATGCGCGGGTGATCGGTGTGCATGTGCTGCCTTTGTGCATGTCCTCGACGATCGTGCGGGTGACGCTGGACATGGCCGGTATAATCCTGACGGCGGCGGGCCTTGGGTTTTTGGGGCTTGGGGCGCAGCCCCCCCTGCCGGAATGGGGGGCAATGATTTCACGCGGGCGCACGTTCATTCTGGATCAGTGGTGGGTGGCAACCATGCCGGGCTTTGCCATTGTGGTGGTCAGTCTGGGGTTCTGTCTGTTCGGTGACGGGTTGCGTGACGTGCTGGACCCGCGCCAGAGGGTCAAGGGATGACCCTGCTGCATGTAGAAAATCTGTGCGTGCGGTTCCCGTCCGATCAGGGAGAGGTCGAGGTGGTCCGCGGACTGACCTTTACCCTTGGACGCGAACGGCTGGGGATCGTCGGCGAAAGCGGGTCGGGCAAATCCATGACGGGGCGCGCGCTGATGGGCCTTATCCCCAAGCCGGGAAGGGTCACCGCAGACCGGATGGAATTTGAAGGCATCGACTTGCGCGGTTTGGCCGAGCCTGCGTTTCGGCGTCTGCGCGGGGCGCGGATGTCGATGGCGATGCAAGACCCCAAGTTCAGCCTGAACCCGGTGATCCGGATCGGCGACCAGATCGCCGAAGCGCTGGAATTTCACAGCCGACTGTCCGCCCGCGACCGGCGCGCCCGCGTGCTGGAGGTTTTGCAGGCCGTGCGGATCGATGACCCCGAACGGGTCTACCAGCTGTATCCGCACGAAGTTTCAGGCGGCATGGGCCAGCGCGTCATGATCGCAATGATGGTCATCCTTGAACCAGCGTTGATGATCGCCGATGAACCAACGTCGGCGCTGGATGTGTCGGTTCGGGCGCAGGTGCTTGAAATCATGGATGATCTGGTGCGTCGCCGGGGGATGGGGCTGATCCTCATCTCGCACGATCTGAACATGGTCGCCCGCTGGTGCGACCGGATACTGGTGATGTTCAACGGTCAGGTGGTCGAAGAATGTGCCGCAGGGCAACTTCATGCCGCGACGCATCCCTATACGCAGGGTCTGTTGGCCTCAATGCCAAGGCTGGATGAGGATCGGGCCCAGTTGCCGGTGCTGGACCGGGCGTTGATCGGGGCGGGTCTTGGGGGGCGGACATGATCGAGGTTCAAAACCTGACAGTGGACTACGGCCCGACCCGCGTCTTGCATGGTGTGTCATTCAACGTGGCTGAAGGCGAAAGTTTCGCGCTGGTGGGCGAAAGCGGGTCGGGCAAGTCTACGATCCTCAAGGCGCTGGCCGGGCAGGTCCCGGACTGGTCGGGCGCCATGCGGCTGGCGGGGGCCGATTTGGGCAAGCGGCGGGATGCGTCGTTGGTCCGCCGGGTTCAGATGGTGTTTCAGGACCCCTATGGATCGCTGCATCCCCGGCGCACGGTCGATGACACGCTGGCCGAGGCCTTGGTGATCCATGGCATTCAGGGTCGTGATGCCAAAGTCCTGGCGATGCTGGATGCGGTCGGGCTGGCGCGGCGGTTCCGGTTCCGCCTGCCGCATCAGTTGTCTGGCGGGCAGCGGCAGCGCGTGGCGATCGCGCGGGCGCTGATGCTGGAACCGCAGGTGTTGTTGCTGGATGAGCCGACATCGGCGCTGGATGTTTCTGTGCAGGCAGAAATCCTGAATCTGCTAAAAGGGCTGAGGACGGAAAAGCGGCTGACCTTCCTGCTGGTCACGCATGATCTGCCCGTGGTGTCGTTCCTTTGTGACCGGCTGGGGGTCTTGCGCTCCGGGCGTCTGGAAGAGGTGTCCCCGGTGTCGGCCCTGCGGGCGGGGCAGCTGACCAGCGCGTATGGTCAGGAATTGATCACGCGCAGCGGCTAGGTGCAGTCTGAGCGGCTGTACAGCCCCCCAAGCCATGAAACCGGCCTTATAGCCCCCGTCAGACCGGCGATCTTGCCGCGGTCATCACTGCATGGGTGCGGCGCTTCCTGCGTCGGTCAGGATGTATTTGCCTATGACGTATCATGGCTGGGACACTTGGCCCGCGCGAACAACATGGCGCTTTGCGCGAGGGGAACTGATGACTTCGGACCAGTCGGCGCCTTCAATCAACAGGAAGTCGGCAGGTTCGCCCGGTGCAATGCACGCGACGGGCAAGCCAAGAGCGGTGGCCGGGGCTGTGGTGACGGTCTCCAGCCACTGACCCGGCGACAGGTGGGCGGCAAAGGTCGCCTGACGCAGGACGTCAAGCAGGTCATAGCTGCCGTAGGGATAGAACGGGTCGCGCACGTTATCGGCGGCCAATAGGACGGGCACCCCGGCGGCGCGCAGTTCATGCATCGGTGCAAGCCCGCGCAGGCGGGGTGTGCGGCCCGGGGTCATGTCCTGCAAATGGCTGTTGGTGGTTGGCAGCACGGTCAGCGCGACGCCGGCGCGTGCGGCAGCGTCCAGCACGCGGGCCACCTCGGGGGCGGGACGTACGGACAACGAACACGCATGACCACACAAGACACGGCCCGCCATGCGGTAGCGGGCAGTCAGGGCGACAATGGTGTCGAACCCGTTCGCAAGCGGGTCAAGCCCTTCGTCCACATGAAAGTCCAGGTCCAGGTCGTGTCGGGCCGCCAGTGCAAAGACCCGGTCCAGTTTGGCCACCAGATCGCTGTTGCGGTACACAAAGCAGCCCAGTACCCCGCCATCGCGCGCCACTTGAGCCGCGATTTTCGGGCCTGTGTCTGTGTCGCCCAGCACATCCAGCGGCGCCAGCGCGGCCCGCTGTACCGTCATCCGCCCACGCCAGTCCTGCGCAAGTTCGCCAATCACTGACCAAGCCAGCGGCGGACTTGCCTCGTTCCAATCGATATGAGTCCGGATGGCCAAGGTGCCGTTGGCGTAGGCCTCGGCCAGTCCACGTTCGGCACGGATGTGCAGGTCGCTGGCGGTCCAGTTCACCTTGTCGGCGGCCATCGCCTCGATCGCGCCGAACAGGCCGGGTTTGCTGATGCTGCAGCGGCCAATGGTGTGGGTCTTGTCCAGGTGCACATGTGCGTCGATGGGCAAGGGCAGGATGACGGCACGCGCGGGGCCCGCCACGGGCGACACTGATGCAATGCGCCCGCTTGCCAGTGTCAGCGCAACGGTGCCGCCATTCAGGTTCACGGCAGTCAGATCAGGATTCAAGGACAACCTCGCTATCGTGCCAGTGATCCGGCACCCGATGCGAGCGCCATAATTGCAGCAAGATAAACGCGGCATCCTTGGGCGATACAAGTCCGATTACGGCAACCTTTGGCGAAACTTCGCTGTGGAGGCCGCGGTTTGCACACCCCGGCTGCCGCGCCCCCTGGGGCATGACATGCAGGCGCCGGATCGACAGGATTGCGTGTTGCCGTGACCGAGCTGGATGTGTCAGGTTGACTTCGTTGCAGCTGCAACGATACTATCTGACTCGAATCCACCCTTCCTCGCACCAGCAGCCGGAGTCGTCATGACCAATCAGACCCTGTCAAGCGGCATGATCCGCGCCGCGACCACTGTCGGCACGCACGAAGGCTATATGCCCGGTTTTGGCAATGATTTCGAAACGGAGGCCTTGCCCGGTGCCCTGCCGCAGGGAATGAACAGCCCACAAAAATGCAACTATGGCCTTTATGGAGAGCAGTTGTCAGGCACGGCGTTCACGGCCCCCAGCCATCAGAACGAGCGGACATGGTGCTATCGTATCCGGCCTTCGGTCAAGCATTCGCACCGATACGAAAAGATCGCCCTGCCTTACTGGAAGTCCGCGCCGAATATCGACCCGGACGTGATCAGCCTTGGTCAATACCGTTGGGACCCGGTGCCGCATTCCGGACAAGCGCTGACATGGCTGACCGGCATGCGAACGATGACGACGGCGGGGGATGTGAATACTCAGGTCGGGATGGCCACCCACGTCTATCTGGTCACCGAATCCATGGTGGACAGCTATTTCTTTTCCGCAGACAGCGAGATTCTGGTGGTTCCACAAGAGGGCCGCTTGCGGTTTTGTACCGAACTGGGCGTTATCGATCTGGAACCAAAAGAGGTCGCCATCATCCCGCGTGGGCTGTTGTACCGGGTCGAGGTTCTGGAAGGTCCTTGCCGAGGGTTCGTCTGCGAAAACTATGGCCAGAAGTTCGAGCTTCCGGGTCGCGGGCCGATCGGGGCCAATTGCATGGCCAACCCGCGTGACTTCAAGACACCCGTCGCGGCGTTTGAGGACCGCGAGGTGCCGTCGACCGTCACCATCAAATGGTGTGGTCAGTTTCACGTGACACATATCGGCCACTCGCCGCTGGATGTGGTGGCCTGGCATGGCAACTATTGCCCGGTGAAATATGACCTGCGCACCTATTGCCCGGTCGGGGCGATCTTGTTCGACCACCCGGATCCGTCGATCTTTACCGTGCTGACCGCGCCGTCCGGTGTCCCGGGAACCGCCAACATTGATTTCGTTCTGTTCCGCGAACGCTGGATGGTGGCGGAAAACACGTTCCGGCCGCCGTGGTATCACAAGAACATCATGTCCGAACTGATGGGTAACATCTATGGGCAGTATGACGCAAAGCCGAGAGGGTTCGTGCCGGGCGGTATGAGCCTGCACAACATGATGTTGCCGCACGGGCCAGACCGGGCCGCGTTCGAAGGCGCGTCAAATGCTGCGCTGAAGGCGGAAAAGCTGGACAACACCATGTCCTTCATGTTCGAAACCCGGTTCCCGCAGCACCTGACGGCCTTTGCCGCCAAAGAGGCCCCGCTCCAAGATGATTACATCGACTGTTGGAACGGGATTGAAAAGAAGTTCGACGGCACACCCGGTGTGAAGTAGACCACAGGTCACCGTCTGCGTAGGGTTTCCCCTATGCAGACCCGACCGTCCGTTTCCGGCCACGCCGAGTACAGAAAGATCATAGATGCCGCTTCTGAAATCCTGGGTGGACAGCGCCAATACCGCGACCACCGACTTTCCGCTGAACAACCTGCCGTGTGGGGTGTTTTCCATCGGTGATGCCGACGCCAGATGTGGGATCGCCATTGGCGATATGGTCCTTGATATCACCGGATTGGAGGAAGAGGGGCTGTTGACCCTTGCCGATCATGCCGTGTTCGATGTCCCGTTCTGGAACGAACTGATGGAACTGGGGCCGGACGCCTGGGCTGATTTTCGCGCACAAGTGACCGAATTCCTGCGCGCAGGGTCGCCCAAGCAGGCGCTGGCCGAGGATTATCTGGTTGCGCAGGCCGAGGTCACATTGCACCTGCCATTCCTGGTGTCCGAGTACACCGATTTTTACTCGGGCAAGGAACACGCCGTCAACGTGGGCACCATGTTCCGGGGTGCCGAAAACGCGCTGCCGCCGAACTGGCTGCATCTGCCGATCGGCTATAATGGCCGCGCGTCTTCGGTTGTCGTGTCCGGGACGGACGTGCGGCGACCCTTGGGGCAGCTGAAACCACCGGGGGCAGATGTGCCCTATTTCGGTCCCAGCAAGCGGTTTGACCTGGAACTGGAAATGGGCGCCGTTGTCGGCCGTGCTTCCAGCGATATGGTTTCCGTGGCTGACGCCGATGAAATGATCTTTGGCTATGTGCTGCTGAACGATTGGTCCGCGCGCGACATTCAGGCTTGGGAATACCAGCCGCTTGGCCCGTTTCAGGCCAAGGCGACCGCGACCACCATCAGCCCGTGGATCGTTATGGCCGCTGCGTTGCAGGATTTCCGGACGGCCACCCCGCCGCGCGAAGTGCCCTTGCTGCCCTATCTGCGTGAACCCGGTCCGCTGTCCTATGATATCTCGCTCGAGGTTGGACTGGCCCCCGAGGGCAAGCCCGAAACCGTGATCTCGCGGACCAACTATGCGCAGATGTACTATTCTGCCGCGCAGCAACTGTGTCATCACACGACCAGCGGCTGTCCGATGAATGTGGGTGATCTGCTTGGGTCGGGAACCATCTCGGGTCCGACCAAGGACAGCCGGGGCAGTCTTTTGGAACTGTCCTGGGGGGGCAAGGAACCGATTACCTTGGACAGCGGTGAAGCACGCAGCTTCCTGGAAGACGGCGATACCCTGACATTGCGCGGCCACGCGCAGGGCGATGGCTACCGCATCGGCTTTGGCGCCTGCACAGGGCGGGTCATGCCCGCGCTGGAACTGCCCGATTGGGCGAAATGACGATTGCCCCGGGTCAGGCCCGGGGCCCGATACAGACCCGCACAGCGGGACAAGGGAGAACCAGATGTCCAAAGCTTTCGCCTCGCAAGGCGACATGAGCGAGAAGAAAACCAGCTTCACCGAAATCGGCGAAGGGCTTTATGCCTTCACAGCCGAAGGTGACCCCAACAGTGGTGTCATCATCGGCGACGAATCTGTCATGGTTATCGAGGCGCAGGCGACCCCCCGCTTGGCGCGCAAGGTGGTCGACTGTATCCGCAGCGTCACCGACAAACCGATCAGCCATCTGGTGCTGACCCATTACCATGCCGTCCGTGTTCTGGGCGCTTCTGCTTACGGTGCAAGCGAAGTGATCATGTCCGACACGGCGCGGGCCATGGTGGTCGAACGCGGACAAGAAGACTGGGACAGCGAGTTCGGCCGCTTTCCGCGCTTGTTTCAGGGCCACGAAGAAATCCCGGGTCTGACCTTCCCGACCACCACCTTTTCCGACAGCATGACCGTGTATCTGGGCAAGCGCCGCGTCGACATCATGCATCTGGGCCGCGCCCATACGGCAGGTGATGCCGTGGTCTGGGTTCCGGACGCCGAAGTGATGTTCACAGGCGATATCGTGGAATACCATTCGGCCTGCTACTGTGGCGATGGGCATTTTGCCGACTGGGCCGACACGCTTTCCAATATCGCAGCGTTTGATCCTGCAAGCATTGCACCGGGCCGGGGCGATGCGCTGGTCGGACGCGACATGGTGGCGAAAGCGATCGCAAACACGGCCGATTTCGTTGAAAGCACCTATCGACCTGCTGCAAGGGTTGCGGCCAAGGGCGGCACCCTGAAAGAAGCATGGGACGCCGTTCGCGCCGCTTGCGATCCCAAGTTCAAGGACTATGCCATCTATGAACACTGTCTGCCCTTCAACGTCGCGCGCGCCTATGACGAAGCACGTGGCATAGAAACGCCCCGGATCTGGACCGCTGAACGTGACCGGGACATGTGGCAGGCCCTGCAGGGATGACAGGTGCCCTTTCCCTGCTGGCACACAACAACGTATGGGCAAACGATCGCCTGCTGACCGCGTGTTGCGCTTTGCCGGCGGGGGAATGGGCGGCGACCAGAGCTGGGTTTTTTCCGTTGCTCCGGCTGACACTGGAACATCTGCATGCGGTGGACCGGTCCTGCATTGACGACCTAAAGGGGGGGGCTGGGGGCGGCAGCCTTCAGCGACCCCCCGCAGTTCCCCGACCCCTTGGCGCTGCGTGCCGCACAGGCGTCGCTGGATACAGAGCTGAGCGGTTTTTGCAACGGCTTGTCGCCCGAGGCGGCGCAGGCGGCGTATTCAACGATCGGGTTGTAAAAGGTCGCATCGCAAAGCGTGTGGACAGGGTGCCGTTGCACCTGTTCCAACATCAGATCCATCACCGTGGGCAGGCCCATGCGATGCTGTCGGCGACTTCGATGCCGCCGCCGCAATTGGACGAGTTCTTTCTGGACTTTGAACCCCATCCAGCCGCCCAAGGCTATTTCATATGATCACCCGTCCGGTGAACCGTGCGCTGCGGTGCCCAGGATGAACTGGCTCGTGATCCTGCTGCCGATCCAGGGGATGATCTTCGTGGTCTGGACCTTCTTGATGTACCGCAGTCTGTTTCGCTTGCGCAGGCGCGCGGTTGCCCGTTCGGGCCAGATATTCCCGGGACTTTCCGCCACACTCGAGGCCTTTGGGGCGTTTGTGACAGACCCGGAATTTGCGCGCGACCGTCGCCAGCTTGGGTGGGCAACGGTGGTCATGCTCGCAAGTATCGGCGCATTTGCCTTGACGCGCACCTGACGTCGCATGAACTTGATCTTCTGGCCCGGAAACCTGGATCAGGTTCGATGGGTGGCCGCGTCCGTGGCAATGGCCTGTCACCCGGTCCACAGGGCCGGCGCAAGGCCAGACACGGCGGTCAGCGATTGACCGGGTGCAAGGCCACGCGTCCCGCGTCGGTCAGGTGGAACACCGCGCGTCCTTCGATCGCAACTGCGCTCAGCGGCCCGCCATAGGCGGCGCTGCTGTCCACGTTCAGGCGGTTGCCATAGTGGGTCGGCGCGTCGATTGCGGTATGGCCGTGGACCACAAGCGCGCCGTGATCGCGCGTGTCCGAAAGAAAGGCATCCCTGACCCAGGTCAAAGTGTCCTCTGACTGTTGGTCAATGGGCACGCCCGGCAAGATGCCCGCATGCACGAACACGACTTCGCCGCGCTGATACCACGTGGGACGGTTCTCGATGAACCTTAGGTGGCTTTCGGGAACAGCGGCGCGTGCATCGGAATGAACGGGTGCGACGGGTCGATCGCCGGGTGCATGAATGCCGTAGGATTCCAGGGTCGCGGCGCCGCCCAAACGCGGGTGAAGCCAGGAAAGATCCGCCCGCAGTTTG
>JAUSPL010000081.1 GCA_030656535.1 Gemmobacter sp. | reverse complement strand
CCGGGGTCAGGTTGATGCGGTCTGTGACATCGCCCACAGCAAAGACCGAGGGCACCGCAGTCTGGCTGTAGTCATCTACAACGATCTGTCCCTGTCGTCCCAGCTTGACGCCGATTTCCTCCAGCCCCAGACCGGCGCTGTTGGGTTTGCGGCCGGTCGCGTACATCACGGCGTCGAATTCGGCATCGCTGCCATTGGTCGCCGTGGCGCGAATCCCGCCCGCAGTCTGTTCAAGCGCAAGTATGTCGGTTCCGCAATGGATCGTGATACCGCGGGCCCGCATGGCGTCCGACACATGGCCGCGTGCCTCGTCGTCAAAGCCGCGCAAGATCTGCGCGCCGCGGTAGTACTGGGTGACCTTGACCCCCAGACCGTTCAGGATGCAGGCAAACTCAGATGCGATGTAGCCGCCCCCGACGATCAGGATGGACCGGGGCAGGGCCTTCAACCCAAAGATGTCGTTGGATGTGATCGCCAGATCAGACCCCGGAAACTCTGGGATAAATGGCTGTCCGCCTGTCGCCACCAGAATATGCTTTGCGTGCACGGTGGTTCCATCCGCCAACCGTACGGTATGCGCGTCGTCCAATACGGCGCGCGTATCGAACACGGTCACACCGGCGTTCTTCAGCGTGTTTCGGTACGCCCCTTCCAGCCGCGTCAGTTCTGCATCCAGCGACGTGCGGAAGCGGGACCAGTCAAACGAACCTGCCGTGACGTCCCAGCCATAGGCCCGCGCATCGGCGATGGTGTCAGGGTATTCGGAAGCGAACACCATCAGCTTTTTGGGCACACAGCCACGGATCACACAGGTTCCACCCATACGGTATTCTTCGGCCAGCGCGACGCGAGCCTTGCCTTCGGCGCTGGCCACACGAGCCGCACGAACGCCGCCCGAACCGCCGCCGATGACGAACAGATCATAGTCGAAATCCATATCAGTCCCCCAGATCGGCGAAAATATTGTCCGTATCCGCGAACTCTATCGTTTCCTCTTCGGAAGTGCCTTTGTTGATGTCGCGCACTTCAACCCTGCCGTTCCCGTGGCCGATCACCACGATATCACAGATGTCGATGAACAGACCGTTTTCAACGACGCCGGGGATCTGGTTGATCACAAGAGACAACTGCCGCGGGTTGCCAATGCGTTGCAGATGCAGGTCAACGATATAGTTGCCTTCATCGGTGATGAACGCGCGATCACCGTTCATGCGCAGGGTTGCCGTCCGCCCAAGCACATCCATCGATACCAGTGTTTCTTCGACCAGCGCCTTTGTCGTCTGCCAGCCGAACGGAATAACCTCGATCGGCAAGGGAAAGGTTCCCAGTTGGACAACTTCTTTTGCGGGGTCCGTGATGACAATCATCTGATCAGATGCCGTTGCAACGATCTTTTCTTGCAACAGCGCGCCACCGCCGCCCTTGATCAGCGCAAGTTGGCCGTCGAATTCGTCGGCCCCGTCAATGGTCAGATCCAGCCACTTTGCTTCGTCCAGCGTGGTGATCGGGATGCCCAGTTGCCGCGCCAGTTCCGCAGTGCGGCTGGAGGTTGGAACCCCGGTGACACGGATGCCTTCTTCGCGCATGCGCTCGGCCAGACAGCGCACCATCCAGGCCGCCGTGGACCCGGTGCCCAGCCCCAGCTTCATACCATCCTCGACGAACTCTACCGCGCGTTTCGCGGCGACGAACTTCGCCTTGTCGATGGGGGAAAGATCAGCAGCCATGATTTCACCTTCGGTTCAGATTGCCCGAAGTTATAGGCAAGATGCGTGCCGCGCGCGAGAGGGAAAGGCAACGTCGGTCCGTGGGATCGCACCAATTGAGCGGGCGCGCGAGTCGATTCGGGCGTTCGCAAAACCCGCAAGCCAGTGACACCTTCGTCCCGGGGCGCAAACGTGGCGCCATTCAGACCAATGGCCACCAACGCAGGCAGCCGGTTCGCGTGTGCCACCCTTGCGCCCAGACTGGCCAATGATGCGCAATTGGGTCATCCCGGTCCGGGCCTACACTGCACGGTCAAGAAATTCATGACTTCCGATACTTGCGCTGGCACGATGTTCCATGTTCCGGCGACAGATGTCGCTTTCCGGCGTGACAATGCGGCAAACAGACATCACCTTGTGGGCCAGCGCTTTCGGAAGGCAGTCAATGTTTCTTTCGGTTTTCGATATGTTCAAGGTCGGCATCGGTCCGTCATCGTCCCACACCATGGGGCCGATGGTTGCTGCTGCGCGGTTTCTGGACCGGCTGCGCGCCAGTCCGTTTCGTGCCCATGGGTTGCGGGCATCGCTACACGGCAGTCTGGCATTTACTGGTGTGGGTCACGCGACGGACAGGGCAACGATCCTGGGGCTGGCCGGGTTTGTCCCGGACACCTACGACGCCGCAAAGGCCGAAACGACGCTGGCCCAGATCCGCGCCAACCATCGGATTGACGCCCCCGGTCTGGACACATTGGCCTTTGATCCCGAGCAGGACCTTGTCTTTGACTACGGGCCAGCCTTGCCCGGCCATGCCAATGGCATGATCTTGCGGGCGACGGATGCCCAAGGCGACGTGATCCTGGAGGAAACCTACTACTCGATTGGCGGGGGCTTTGTGCTGACCGCCGCCGAGGCTGCCGACGCTGGTGGGCAAAAGTCCAAGGTTCGCGCTAACGTCCCCTATCCCTTTGAAGCCGCCAAAGACATGCTGGAAATGGCAAAGGCCTCCGGACTGACGGTTGCCCAGTTGAAGCGCGCGAATGAGCTGAAGTTCCGCACAGCCGTCGATCTTGACCAAGGTATGGACCGGATCTGGCAGGTAATGACAGACTGCATATCGCGCGGGATGCAGGGGACTGGAATCCTGCCCGGAGGCTTGCGCGTTCGCCGCCGGGCAAAGGGTATCCATGACGCCTTGATCGCCGAACGCGGGCTGAACATGACGGCGCCCCATGTCATCAATGACTGGATGAGCTTGTACGCGATGGCGGTGAATGAGGAAAACGCGGCAGGCGGTCAGGTCGTCACCGCACCGACAAACGGGGCCGCCGGCGTGGTGCCCGCGGTGATCCGTTACTATCTGGACCATGTGCCCGGTGCCTCGGAGGCCCGGATCGGGGATTTCTTGCTTACGGCGGCTGCGATCGGCGGCTTGTGCAAACACAACGCCAGCATTTCCGGCGCAGAATGCGGCTGCCAGGCCGAGGTTGGGTCTGCGGCGGCTATGGCCGCAGCAGGTTTGGCCGCCGTGCTGGGTGGCTCCCCGATGCAGGTCGAAAACGCAGCCGAGATCGCGCTGGAACATCATCTTGGCATGACATGTGATCCGGTGAAGGGTCTGGTTCAGGTGCCCTGCATCGAGCGAAACGCACTGGGTGCAATCAAGGCCGTGTCGGCTGCGTCGCTTGCCCTGCGCGGGGATGGCGATCACCTGGTCAGTCTCGATGCCTGCATCGAAACCATGCGGCAGACCGGGCGCGACATGAACGACAAGTACAAGGAAACCTCTTTGGGGGGGCTGGCCGTCAATGTCCCCAACTGTTGATCCCTGTGTCTGCAATACGCTGCCTGTCGGGAACACCTGCGTCCCGAATGCGTCCGTGACGCCATTCATTCGTGCGCGGACGTGCCCTGCGCCCGGGGTCCCGGGGGCCGCATGACCAGCTATACTGACCGCATCTTGCCTGGCGTCGCGCTTATGCTGGGCTTTTGCCTTTTCGCACCCTTGATCGATACGGCGGCCAAGCTTGCATCGGCCACGGTTCCTGTCGGGCAGATCACCACGGCGCGCTATGTCGTGCAGGCGGCGCTGATGTTGCCCATCGCATTGGTGCTGGGGCCGGGCTTGCGGTTGACGCGACGTGGGTTGATGTTGGTCACGTTGCGGGCGCTGGTGTCGATCCTGGCCACATTCACCTTTGTCTGGGCCGTATCGGTGATGCCGATCGCGGATGCGCTGGCAATTGCCTTTGTGGAACCCTTCATCTTGCTGTTCCTTGGGCGTTTGATGTTCGGGGACGAGGTTGGTCCGCGCCGGATTGGCGCTTCGGTGGTTGGATTTGGCGGTGCCTTGCTGGTCATTCAGCCGTCGCTTGCAGCGTTTGGATGGGTGGCCCTGATGCCGCTCTCGACAGCGTTGTTCTTTGCGCTTTACATGCTGGTGACCCGTCAGATGTCGCGCGAAATGCACCCGGTTCCCATGCAGTTTCACACTGCCTGGGTTGGCATGATCCTGTGTCTGCCCTTGATGGCGATCGGCGCACTCACTGGTACGGAAAGTCTGGGTTTGGTGATGCCGCAGGGTACGGCCTGGGCGTACCTGGTGGCGGTCGGCGCCGCAGCGACCGTCAGTCACATGTTCATGACATATGCGCTGAAGTTCGCGCCTTCGGCTACGCTGGCGCCGCTGCATTATCTTGAAATCGTGTCAGCTGTCGCGCTGGGCTACTGGGTGTTCGGTGACTTTCCCAAGCCGCTGACATGGGCCGGGATCGCTGTCATTGTTGCGTCGGGTCTGTTCATTATCCACCGCGAACGTCTGACAGCGCGTTCAAGACTGCGTCCAGTGCCTTCAGCGGCAGAATGACCAACATGCGCCGGGCATTGAACCGCAGGCGGACGTCCGCGTCTGTCACCTGATTTGATGTGCCGATCCGTCCGTCCGGGGTGAAGGTCAGTCCGTCGATGGGCCAGCGCAGGCCTTCGCTTTGTCCAGTGACCGATCCCATGGGAAACAGCGACAGGCGCAGGCCGACGGGCAGACGCAGCCGGATTTCAGGTGGGGCCAGAAAGGTCAGTTCGCGACCACTCAAGACCACGCACGGCGGGGTAG
>JAUSPL010000063.1 GCA_030656535.1 Gemmobacter sp. | reverse complement strand
GGATTGACCAGACGCGGCCCGCTGGGTCCGCGTCAACAAGGGATGACAGAAGATGAGCGCGACCGATCAGATCAAGGCTACCATTGAAAAGAACGATGTCGTTCTGTTCATGAAGGGCACAAAGATGATGCCGCAATGCGGGTTCTCGTCCCGCATAGCGGGCGTGTTGAATTACATGGGCGTGGAATTCGCCGATGTGAACGTACTTGCCGACGCTGAAATCCGTCAGGGGATCAAGGATTTCTCCGACTGGCCGACGATCCCGCAGCTTTACGTCAAAGGCGAATTCGTCGGTGGCTGCGATATCGTCACCGAAATGACCATGTCGGGCGAACTTGATACCTTGTTGGCCGCCAAAGGGGTGGCCTTCAATCAAGAAGCCGCCGACAAGATCCGCGAAATGAACGCCTGATACGGTCAGCATGACACCGTATGTCTCGCGCTGTGTCGGGGGACCCAATGCTCCGGACGCGCGCCCTGCCCGGGCGCGCGTTTCGTTTTGACAAGCCAGATCTGACGGGGCACAACCAAACAAACGTTTGCTTTACTTCGGAGGGGAATTCATCATGCAGATCAATCAGACCAAGGCGATCATCACCGGCGGGGCTTCGGGCCTTGGTGCCGCGACCGCGCAGGCGTTTCGGGCAGGCGGAGCCATGGTGACCCTGTTTGACCGTGACGTCGCGCGTGGGCAGGCGTTTGCCGACCAGATCGGTGCGACATTTGCTGAGGTCGATGTCACCGACGAGGCGTCAGTGCAGGCAGGAATTGCGGCCGCCAAATCCGCGATGGGCGGTGTGAACGCGCTGGTGACCTGTGCGGGGATTGTCATTGGGGAAAAGACCCTGGGCCGCGAGGGCGCGCATGACCTTGCCCGGTATCGCAAGGTGATCGACGTAAACCTAGTCGGCACGTTCAATTGCATCCGTCTGGTGGCGCTGGAAATGGCTGGAAACGACACTGTGGACGGCGAGCGCGGCGCGATCGTCACCACGGCCTCGGTCGCGGCGTTCGACGGGCAAAAGGGTCAGGCCGCCTATGGCGCGTCCAAGGCCGCCGTCGCGGGAATGACCCTGCCGATCGCGCGGGATCTGGCGCAAAACGGCATCCGCATCAACGCGATTGCACCGGGGCTGTTCCTGACACCCATGCTGCTGAGCCTGCCCCAGGAGGCGCAAGACAAGCTGGCGGTCGATGTGACCTTCCCCAAACGGCTGGGCGACCCGGCCGAATACGCGCGTCTGGCACAGTTTCTGGTTGAATGCGGGTACATGAACGGGGAAACCATCCGCATTGATGGGGCCCTGCGGATGCGATGACGGCATCCTTGCTTGCCGCCCCCGACCTCGTGGTCTAATCAGAGGGGAACGGCACAAGCAGGCGGACACATGCGTATCTTGATCACCAATGACGATGGCATCAATGCTCCGGGGTTGGAGGTGCTTGCAGAGATTGCGCATGACATCGCTGGCCCGGGCGGCGAAGTCTGGACCGTGGCGCCTGCGTTCGAACAGTCGGGCGTCGGGCACTGCATCAGCTATACCCACCCCATGATGATCGCCCAGTTGGGCGAGCGCCGGTTTGCCGCCGAAGGCAGCCCTGCCGACTGCGTGTTGGCGGGGATCTATGACGTGCTGGCCGGGCAGCGCCCGGATCTGGTGCTGTCGGGGGTAAACCGCGGTAATAACGCGGGCGAAAACGCGATGTATTCCGGCACTGTGGGCGGCGCGATGGAGGCCGCCTTGCAGGGCCTGCCCGCAATCGCGCTGTCGCAGTACTTGGGACCGCTGACCGCGAATCTGGACGACCCGTTCGAGGCCGCACGGACCCACGGCGCTGCGGTCGTACGGGCCTTGCTGGACCGTGGCATCTGGGATGGTGGCAGCGATTACCGGTTGTTTTACAACATCAATTTTCCGCCCACTGCGGCCGCAGACGTCAAGGGCGTCAAGGTTGCGTCGCAGGGCTATCGCCGCGACACCGCCTTTGGGGTCGAGCCACATCAATCGCCCTCGGGGCGCAAGTTCCTGTGGATCAAGGGTGGCCCGCAGAACATCCGGACCGCAGCAGGCACCGATGTGGCGGCCAATCTGGATGGCTATATCTCGGTCACACCGATGCGGGCAGATCTGACGGCGCATGATGTGCTTGCGGATCTGGCGGTGCAGTTGGGATGACCGATCCGGGCGCAGAGGATGACGGCGACGGTCTTGCTGAACGCAAGATGCGTTTTCTGTTCGCCCTGCGCTCCAAGGGCGTGACAGATGCCCGCGTCCTGACAGCGATGGAACGCATTGATCGCGGCTTGTTCGTGAAAGGCATCTTTGCCAGCCGCGCCTATGATGACGTGCCGCTGCCCATCGCCTGCGGGCAAACCATCAGCCAGCCCTCGGTCGTGGCGTTGATGACGCAGGCGCTGGATGTCAGCCCGCGCGACAAGGTGCTGGAGGTCGGGACAGGGTCGGGATACCAGGCCGCGATCCTCGCGCACCTTGCGCGCCGGGTCTATACGGTCGACCGGCACCGCCGCCTTGTGCGCGAAGCCGAAGAGGTGTTCGCCCAGCTGGGTCTGGTCAACATCACCGCCCGCACCGCAGACGGCAGCCACGGATTGCCCGAGCAGGCACCGTTTGATCGTATCATCGTGACCGCCGCCGCCGAAGACCCGC
>JAUSPL010000051.1 GCA_030656535.1 Gemmobacter sp. | reverse complement strand
CCGGGTGGCGAGAGCTATGCGCAAGTCGCAAGCCGCGCCACAAGCTTGCTGGCCGATCTGGAACAGCACCCCAAACCGATCCGCATCATTGTGTCGCATGCCATTACCGGTCGCGTGTTGCGCGGTGTCTTTGCCGACCTTCCGCAAGACCGCGCCTTTCGGCTGGAAATTCCGCAAGATGCCGTGTTCCGCCTGCATGCCGGCGGTCAGATAGACCGCATCGCGGCGACAAACCCCGGGAAAGCTTCGCAATAGACAAAGCCGCCCAAGGCGATAGTATCAAACGAAAATGGGGCAGTCGGCCCTGCGCCGATAGGAATTGGTTAAAATGACGCCAGGCCACGACCTATTGCGGATCGAAGGGCTTGAGGTTGCCTTTCCCCTGATGCGTGGGACCTTGCGCGCACTGAACAACGCCAGCCTTCGGGTCCTGCCGGGTAAGGTAACGGCACTTGTGGGCGAGTCGGGGTCTGGCAAGTCTGTGATGGGACAAACCGTGATGGGCCTGCATCCGGCCATCGCCAAGGTCAAAGGCAAGGTGTTGTTTACCGACCCTGACACGGGCGAAACCGTTGATATCCTGAAGCTTCCGCGCGACGGGTTGAAGATCCGCAGTATCCGTGGACGCCGGATCGGGCAGATCTTTCAGGAACCGATGACCTCGTTTTCACCGATGCATACGATCGGCGACCAGATCACCGAAGTGTTGAAGATTCACGGCATAGGCACCCCCGCATCCAGGCTGCGTGACTGCGAAGAGATGTTGGGATTGGTCGGGTTTCCTAAGCCAGGTCAGATGATCGACAAATACCCGTTCGAGATGTCTGGCGGCATGCGGCAACGCGCCATGATCGCCATGGCGCTGATCTGCCGCCCCGCCCTTTTGATCGCGGATGAACCCACGACAGCACTGGATGTGACCATTCAGGCGCAGATCATGAAGCTTTTGCGCGATCTGCAGGCCGAACTGGGTATGGCCGTGCTGTTGATTACCCACGACCTTGGCGTTGTCGCCAACATCGCGGATGAGGTGGTCGTGATGTATCAAGGCGAAGTAATGGAGGCGGGCCCGGTCAAAGCCATCTTTGACAACCCGACCCATCCCTATCTGAAGGGCCTGATGGGCGCGCTTCCGCACTTCGACATGGCACCGGGCGAACGCCTGCGCCCGTTGCGTGAAATCGAAACCGCAGGCGGGGGGGTCATGGCCCGCATGCCGGGCGCGCTGCGCGCCGAGGACGCAGGGGCCAAGACCCCTCCGAAGGTTTTGTTGCAAGTACGCGATCTGATCAAGACCTTTGGCGCCCGAAAGTCCAAAGGCTGGTTTCAAAGCCCCCCGGTTCTTCCGCGTGCTGTAGACAATGTCAGCTTTGACATCATGCGCGGCGAGTGCCTTGGACTTGTGGGTGAAAGCGGCAGCGGAAAAACCACCATCAGCAAGATGCTGATGCGTGCGTTCAGCCCAGACAGCGGCAGTATAATCTACGATGACGGCGCGGGCCCGATCGATGTGCTGAACGCTGAGGCGGAGACCTCGATGGCCCTGCGCCGCAAGATGCAGATCATCTTTCAAGACCCGGTTTCGTCACTGTCGCCGCGAATGACGGTGCGCAACATCCTTGCCGAGCCGATGGAAATTCACGGCTTGGGCGATGGGCCGGAACGGACCGAGGCGGCCCGTGTCTTGCTGCGCGCCGTGGGCTTGGACGACAATGCCTTGCAACGCTATCCACACAGCTTTTCGGGGGGACAGAGGCAACGCATCGGGATTGCGCGGGCGCTTGCACTCCAACCAAAGCTGATGGTCTGCGACGAACCGGTGTCTGCGCTGGATGCCTCTGTTCAGGCGCAGGTCTTGAACCTGCTCAAGGATCTGCAAAAGGACATGGGGCTTACCTACCTGTTCATCTCGCACAACCTTGCTGTCGTCAAATACATGGCTGACCGTGTGGCCGTGATGTGGGCGGGCAAGATCGTGGAACTTGCCCCGGTCGAGGTGCTGATGCAGGCCCCCGTCCACCCCTATACCCGCGCCTTGTTGGCTGCCGTGCCATACCCCGATCTGGCGCGCCCGCTTGATTTTGCGACCGCCGCCCTGTCAAGCGATCAGGCCCGCGAAACCTGGGCCCCGGCTTTCCGACCAGGCAATGGGGAAATGAGACCCGCCGATCTTGGCGACGGGCATTTCGTACTGGCCTCTGGCAACGTTGACGCACAGGAGTTGCGCCCATGATCACTCGTAGAAAGACCCTCGCCTTGCTTGGGGCGGCTGTTCTGCCAGGCAAAGCCCTTTCCTTTACACAGTCGCAGGTCCTGACTGACCGCGTTTCCGTAGGCACGATCCCGGATGTGGCGTCGCGCCTGCCGCAGAACCCGCGGGTCGTCAATGTTGCGGCAATGGGGCGTGAGCCGGGTCGTCACGGTGGGACCATCCGCAGCCTGATTGGCGGGCAACGCGATGTGCGTCTTATGCCAATCAACGGCTATTCCCGCTTGGTCGGCTATAGCCCGGATTTCACCCTGCAAGCCGATATTCTGGATCACTTCGAGGTCGTAGAGGACCGAAGCTTCACTTTTCACATTCGCAAGGGTCATCGTTGGTCCGACGGCACCCCCCTGACAGCAGAAGATTTCCGGTATTGCTGGGAAGATGTGAACAAGGACCCTGAAATCTCGCCGTCAGGGGTGCAGCCTGAATTGCGCGTGGCGGGCAAGGAAGCCCAATTCGAAGTGCTGGACGAATTCACCGTCCGCTACACATGGGACAAACCGATCCCGGACTTTCTGCCCAATCTGGCCGGCCCTGTCCCGCTGCGGATTGTTTTGCCATCCGCATACCTGAAGGGCTTTCACGCCAAATACCAATCGCCAGAGACGATGGCAAAATTGATCGCAGACTGGAAGGTTGATGATTGGGTGGCGTTGCATCAGAAAGTATCGCGCCAGAATCGACCCGAAAATCCGGGCTTGCCAACGCTGGAACCATGGATGCCCACGACCATGCCACCAGCCGAACAATTCGTTTTCGACCGCAACCCCTATTTCCATCGGGTGGACGAAAACGGAGCGCAACTGCCCTATATTGATCGTTGGGTGCTGAACGTGTCATCGACCGAGATCATCACAGCCAAGACCGCTACGGGCGAAAGTGACCTTCAGTATCTTGCGCTGGATTTCAACGATTTCACCTTGCTGAAACAGGGCGAGGCGGTTCACCCCGTCCATGTCAGTCTGTGGACCCGCATTCAGGGATCGCGTGTCGCGCTGATACCGAACCTGAACTGCAATGACCCCGGTTGGCGTGCGGTGTTGCGCGATGTGCGCGTGCGTCGCGCCATGTCCTTGGCTGTGAACCGCCAAGAGATCAATGAGGCACTGTTTTATGGCCTCGGAACTCCCAGCGCGAACACGGTGCTGCCCGGAAGTCCGCTGTACAAGCCCGAGTATGCCGAAGCCTACGCAGGTTTTGACCTTGATCAGGCCGCCCGCCTGCTGGACGAGGCGGGCCTGAATATGCGTAACTCGGCGGGCCTGCGCCTGTTGCCAGACGGCAAGCCGGCAAACCTGATCATTGAAACCGCCGGGGAAAGCACGCTGGAAACCGATTTGCTGGAACTGATCCGTGATCAGTTCCGCGCCATTGGTATTGCTGTCTTCGTACGCGCCCTGCAGCGCGATCTGTTCCGCAGCCGGGCGCTGGGCGGCGATCTTGTGATGTCAGTCTGGCAAGGGTTGGACAACGGCGTGCCGACTGCGGAAATGCCCCCAAGCCAACTGGCCCCGACGCTTGACGATCAGTTGCAGTGGCCGCTTTGGGGATTGCACTTCCTGTCCTCCGGGACCAAGGGCGAAGCTCCTGATATGCCCGAAGTGCAGGAACTGGTTGACCTGATGACCAAATGGCGTGAAAGCCGCACGACCGAAGAACGCCAGAGCATTTGGGCGCGCATGTTGCAGATCAACGCTGAACAGGTGTTCACCATCGGCACGGTCAACGCGACACCACAACCGTTGTTGCGTGCCAACTGGCTGCGCAACATGCCCGAAAATGCCCTGTATGGCTATGACCCCTCCAGCTATCTTGGCGTCTACATGCCCGATACGTTCTGGAAGGCAGACGCGTAATGTCGCTGACCCGCTACATCTTGTGGCGCATCGCGGCCATGGTGCCCACGCTGTTCCTGATTTCGGCATTGGTCTTTGTCATCATCGAATTGCCGCCGGGCGACTATTTCGAGAGCTACATCACAGAACTGCGCGCCATGGGTGAGGCCGCCGATCTGGCCGAAATTGAAATGCTGCGGGAACGATACGGCTTTGATAAGCCCATGCCTTTGCGCTATCTGCATTGGGTGGGCGGGATGCTGACCGGGGACTTCGGCTATTCGTTTGAATACCGCCTGCCTGTTTCGGACGTTGTGGGTGACCGGCTTTGGCTGACCATTCTGGTGTCCATGGTCACGATCATCTTCACCTGGGCTTTGGCCTTTCCGATCGGCATCTATTCGGCAACGCATCAGTATTCCTTTGGCGACTATGGGCTGACCCTGGTGGGGATGATTGGAATCGCGATCCCCAATTTCGTGCTGGCCATCATCATCATGTACTTTGCCAACCTGTGGTTCGGCACGTCGATCGGCCACCTGATGGACCAGAAATACCTGAACCAACCCATGAGCTGGGACAAGTTCTGGTCCATTCTTGAGCATCTGTGGATTCCGGTCATAATCATCGGCACGGCTGGCACCGCCGGGATGATACGCCGGTTGCGGGCAAACCTGCTGGATGAGCTGCAAAAGCAGTATGTCGTCACCGCCCGCGCAAAGGGCATGAAGCCAGGCCCGTTGTTGCGCAAATACCCGCTTCGTATGGCACTGAACTTCTTTGTTTCGGACATCGGGTCGATCCTGCCGTCGATCATTTCAGGGGCCGAGGTCACGGCGATCGTGCTGTCGCTGGAAACCACCGGTCCCATGCTGATCCGCGCACTACAGAGTCAGGATATGTATCTGGCCGGGTCATTCCTGATGTTTCTCGCCTTCCTGACGGTGATCGGCATGTTGGTGTCCGACATCGCCCTGGCCTTTCTTGACCCGCGAATCCGGCTGGGGGGGGAGGCCGTCAAATGACCCACCAACTTCCGGAACCCGGCGCGCCGCTGGAGCATTACGTTTCCACGGCACCCTTTGACCCAAATTCAATGGCCCTGCATGTCGAGCAGGAAACCGCAGGCATGACCACATCGCAATGGCGGCTGATGTGGTGGAAGCTAAAGCGTCACCGGCTGGCAATCGTATCGCTTGTGTTTCTGTGCATCATGTACACCAGCATTTTTCTGACCGAGTTCCTTGCCCCCTATGCGCTGGAAACGCGCAATCTGAACGCGATCTATGCTCCGCCACAAAGTATACATCTGTTCCATGAAGGAAGCTTGGTCGGCCCGTTTGTCTACGGCCGCAAGATGGAACTGAACATGACAAACCTGCAACGGGTCTATGTTGACGACCCGACGCAGGTTCACAAGCTGCGCTTTTTCTGCAGTGGTGACAGCTACAAGTTCTGGGGCCTGTTTGATGCCAACATCCATCTCGTTTGCCCGGCTGAAGGTCAGAACATGTACGTTCTGGGCACAGACCGACTGGGTCGAGACGTATTGTCGCGCATCCTCTATGGCGCCCGAATATCCCTGACCATCGGTCTTTTCGGCGTCGCTGTCAGTTTCGTGCTCGGCATCATAGTTGGCGGACTTGCCGGGTATCACGGGGGCTGGGTCGACATGGCCCTGACCCGCATCACCGAGGTCCTGCAGTCGATCCCAAGCATTCCACTGTGGATGGCGATGGCCGCGATCATTCCGATTACATGGAGCCCGATCCTGGTCTATCTGGGCATCACCCTGATCCTTGGCCTGCTGGACTGGACCGGGCTTGCCCGCGCGGTAAGGTCCAAACTGTTCTCGCTGCGAGAAGAGGATTACGTTACGGCGGCCCAGGTCATGGGCGCCGGCAGTGGGCGCATTATAGGCCGACATCTTGTCCCCGGATTCATGTCGCACCTGATCGCCAGCGCCACGTTGACTGTCCCGGGTATGATCCTTGGTGAAACCGCGCTAAGCTTTCTTGGCCTTGGCCTGCGGCCCCCCATCACCTCTTGGGGTATCTTGTTGACAGAAGCGCGGAGCGTAAGCGTGATTGCGGTCTATCCTTGGCTTCTGTTTCCCATCGTTCCGGTTGTCCTCATCATTCTTGCTTTCAACTTCCTAGGAGACGGTTTGCGCGACGCGGCGGACCCCTATAAGTAGCGCTCGCTGACGCAAGACGTCCAA
>JAUSPL010000048.1 GCA_030656535.1 Gemmobacter sp. | reverse complement strand
GCGGGTTCTTGATTTCATGCGCCAGCATCTCGGCCATCCCGATTGCCGACCGTGCCGCGGTCTTTACGCCCGATGCCCGGCCCAGCCGGTCCGCGATTTCGCGCGGCGAAATCAGCATCAGCAGCGTCGTTGGCGCGTCCTGAATCGGGGCGACCTGAATGGTGCATTGCACCGGCGCACGTTCGCCTGTCGTGACATCGACATCATTGATGAACAGTGCCGCCTGATTGATCCGCACCCGCGCGAACACATCGTCCATGTCGGCGTCGATCGACAGCCGGTCCAGCACCGGCGCGTTCCGCAAGGACCGGGCCGACACGTTCAGGAACTGCTCTGCCGCAGGGTTGATTTCCCGGACCAGGTTGTCCGGGCCGATCAACAACGCAGGCACCGGCAAGGACGCCCAGATGATGCCGGGAGGGGGAAGGTTCATGCGGCCCGCCTTTCGTTCGTATCGCCGGGGGCGTCTGTCAATCCGTCGCGCAAGGCGCGAAGCACCTGCGCCGGATCGGTCGCCGTCACCACCTGACGCCGGGCTGCATCCGGGGCATCCGCGGCCTCCAGGTACCAGGCCATGTGTTTGCGCGCGACGCGCAGACCCAGATCAACCCCATAGAACGCCAGTATGTCCTGATAATGCGCACAGACCAGATCAGCCAGCGCGGCCCCGTGCGGCACGACCGGTGCCGGCGTTCCGAACACTTCGGCAGACACTTGCGCCAACAACCACGGCCTGCCCTGCGCCCCGCGTCCGATCATCACCCCTGCGGCACCCGACGCGTCCAGCGCCGCCTGCGCCGACGCAGGGCCTGTGATGTCGCCATTGGCCAGCACCGGGATTGTCACGGCCTCCACCACGGACCGGATCGCCTCCCAGTCCGCCTGTCCCTTGTAGAACTGACAGCGGGTCCGGCCATGGATCGTGACCATCTGCACGCCTGCAGCTTCGGCCCGGCGGGCAATGTCGGGCGCATTCAGGCAATCGCCGTCCCAGCCCAGGCGGGTTTTCAACGTGACCGGCACCGACACCGCGCCCACCACAGCCTCGATCAGGCGCAGCGCATGGTCGGGTTCGCGCATCAAGGCCGATCCTGACCAGCCATTGGTGACCTTTTTCGCCGGGCAGCCCATGTTGATGTCGATGATCCGGGCGCCCTGCCCTTCGCAGTATTTCGCGGCCTCGGCGATCCAATAGGGATCGCGCCCGGCCAATTGAACCGAAGTGGCCGCATCGCCAAACCCAAGCTCTGCCCGGGCCCGCGCAAGCGGGCGGCCCTGGACGACCTCTTGACTGGCCACCATTTCGGACACCACCAGCCCGGCCCCGAATCCCGCAACAACGCGGCGAAACGGCAGGTCTGTGATCCCCGCAAGCGGAGCAAGCACCACGGGTGGAGTAAGGTTGATGCTGCCAAGCGCAATGGTCAAATGCCCAATCCTTGTGCGGTTGTAGGTTAGATAAGCGTGGCACCAGATAACAGCAAATCACGGTAGAGCGGTATGGACTGTCAGACGGATATATGCCCATTATTTAGGCAATGACACCCACCTACGCCACATATGCAGGCAAGGACCGCGTCATGCCATGATTGCCTACCCGTCGCATCTGTCCTAGGAAAGGGCTCGGGCGCAAGTTCTGCCCTGAACAGGCGAGCACATGCAGAGCGTCGATACTTCAATTGCAGTCATTCTTGTCGCCGCAGGGCGTGGCACCCGCGCGGGCGGTGGCCTGCCCAAGCAATGGCGCGATCTTGCCGGGCAACCCGTGATCGCGCACAGTCTTGCCGCCTTTGTGGCCGCCGGGGCAAGCCCGATCGTGATCGTGCTGCACCCCGATGATATGGACAGGGCACCGCCGTTTGTTTCCGCCGGGCATATCGTGGTTGCGGGGGGGGCCAATCGCGATGATTCCGTGCGGGCCGGGCTGGCCGCCCTGGTGCCCCATACGCCAGACAGGGTCTTGATCCACGACGCCGCACGCCCTTGTGTGACGCCTGCGCTGATCGCCCGTGTCGCAGGGGCGCTGCGCAGCCATCCCGGAGCAGCGCCTGCCGTGGCTGTCACCGACGCCCTGTGGCGTGGCGCGAACGGGCTGGTGGCCGGCACTCAGGCACGCGACGGGCTGTACCGGGCGCAGACGCCGCAGGGGTTTTGGTTTGCAGCCATCCTTGACGCCCATTCAACCCACACCGGAGGCGCTGCAGATGACGTCGAGGTTGCCCGCGCGGCCGGTCTGAACGTCGCCATCGTCGAGGGTGACGACGACAACCTGAAACTGACCTGGCCGGGCGATTTCGCCCGGGCAACCCGGATCCTGCAACAGACCCAGAAGGGGCGTTCAATGGACATTCGTACCGGAAACGGCTTTGACGTACATGCTTTTTGCGAAGGAGATCACGTCTGGCTGTGCGGGGTGCGGGTGCCGCATACCCGCGCGCTGCTGGGGCACTCGGACGCCGATGTCGGTTTGATGGCGCTGACCGACGCCCTCTATGGCGCGCTGGCCGAGGGGGACATCGGGGTACACTTCCCCCCCTCGGACCCGCAGTGGAAGGGTGCTGACAGCCGGATATTTCTGGCACATGCGATGGGCCGCGTCGCGGCGCGGGGGTTTCGCCTGACCCATTGCGACGTGACGCTGATCTGCGAAAAACCCAAGATCGGTCC
>JAUSPL010000042.1 GCA_030656535.1 Gemmobacter sp. | reverse complement strand
AAAAGAGTTCTTCAACAACCCGCAAAGCGATCGGACCAAGCTGTTCCTCAGTCAGATCCTTGGTCACTGAAACAGGCGGGCGGTGCTAGGTTTTCCGCCCGTTGATCACGTTTGGCGTGTCGCCTGCATATGGGCGGTACGCCGTCGTTGAACGAGATTGGCTGCGTGACGCGCCATGCGCCACGGCATTGGCGCCCGCAAGGGTATTTCCGCAAGGCATTGCTTGCGGGTTGCGCTTGGCGCGCGGGCGTGAAACTTTGGCGGCGCCCGTTTCACATAGTCCGAGCCTATGCTGCCCATCTTGCTAAAAACCCTGCCGTTCTTTGCACTGATCGGGCTGGGCTACTGGGCCGGGCGCGTTCGCATTTACCCGCCCGAAGCGACGGCCTGGCTGACCAAGTTTGTGTTTTACTTCGCGTTGTCGGCCATGCTTTTTCGGTTCGCCGCCAATTTGCAGGTTGCCGAGCTTTACGACCCCCGCTTTGTGATGGCGTATCTTTCGGCCTGTGGCGTGGTCTATGGGGTGGCAATGGCCGCAGCCCTCATGCGCCGCGTGCCGGTCGAGGAAGCCGCGATCGAGGCCCAGTGCGCCATTATCGGCAATACAGGGTTTTTGGGCGTTCCGATGCTGGTCGTGTTGCTTGGCCCACAGGCGGCTGGGCCTGTGCTGATGGTTCTGGCGCTGGACATGATCGTTTTCTCCAGCTTGATCACGCTGATCATCACGGCCTCACGCGAAGGACGGATGAGCCTTTCGGTGTTCCGTGCCTTGGGTCTGGGGCTGATCAAGAACCCGATGATTGTGTCCATGGGGCTTGGGCTGATATGGGGGACGACGGGATGGGCTGTGCCCGCGCCGGTCAATGATTTTCTGGGCATTCTGGGTGCCGCCGCGACCCCGGGTGCGTTGTTTGCCATTGGCGCGTCGCTGGCCGGGCGTTCGGCCGAACGGATGGGCGTTGCGATCTGGCTGTCGTTTGCAAAGCTGGTGCTGCATCCTTTGGCGGTGGCCTTTGCGGCGCTGGTGGTGTTCAAGGTCGAGCGCGAGGCCGCAGGGGTCATGATCGTTGCAGCGTCACTGCCGGTGGCCGGGAATGTCTATATTCTGGCGGCACATTACGGGGTGGCCCCGCAACGGGTTTCGGCCTCTATATTGATTTCGACGGCGGTCAGTATCGTGACAGTGACCGCTGTGATTGCCTGGATAGCGGGCTGAAAGGGGACCGAGATGAAAACCATCAGCGAAAACAGGGCGTTTGGGGGCGTGCAGGGGGTATATTCCCATGCCTCGGACGCAACGGGCTGCGACATGACCTTTGGTCTGTTCCTGCCGGCCGAGGCCGAGGACGAACCGGTGCCGCTGCTGTGGTATCTGTCCGGACTGAGCTGCACCCACGAAAACGCGATGATCAAGGCAGGCGCGCAAAAGTGGGCCGCCGAGGCCGGGATCGGGCTGGTGTTTCCGGACACCTCGCCGCGTGGCGTGGGCGTGGCGGATGACCCGGCCTATGACTTGGGCCAAGGCGCCGGGTTCTATGTCAATGCCACGGAAACGCCTTGGGCGCAAAATTACCGGATGTGGGATTATGTGACCGACGAGCTGCCTGACGTGTTGTTCAGCACCTTTCCTCTGGAAGAGGATCTTCAGGCGATCACCGGCCATTCGATGGGCGGTCATGGCGCGCTGACCATTGCAATGGGGTTTCCCGGCAGGTTCCGGTCTGTGTCGGCGTTCGCACCGATTGCCAACCCTTCGGCTTCGGACTGGGGGCGCAAACAATTCAGTGCCTATCTTGGCGCGGACGAATCGAAATGGGCGCCCCATGATGCGACGATGCTGATGCGCAAGCGCGGCTTTGACGGACCCATGTTGATCGACCAGGGCGCGTCTGACCAGTTTCTGGACCTGTTGAAGCCCGAAGCCTTGGCCGAGGCGATTGCACTGCGGCGTCAGGCGGCAACGTTCCGGATGCAAAAGGGGTATGACCACAGCTATTTCTTTGTGGCAAGCTTCATTGAAGATCACGTGAACTTCCATGCGGATGCTCTGCAAGGGTGAAGGTTGCGCCAGTGCCGGATGGCGGAGGTGGTGTTTGGGGCAAGTTGAAAACAGCGGCTGGCGCATCTACGTCGATGCCGACGCCTGTCCGGTAAAGGCCGAGGTCGAACGGGTGGCTGCGCGCCATGATGTGCGCGTGGCGATGGTGTCGAACGGCGGCATTCGCCCTTCGGCGGACCCGCGTGTCCAGATGATCTATGTGCCCGATGGCCCGGACGAGGCTGACAAGTGGATCGCAGATCGCGCAGGGCCGGGCGATGTCGTGGTTACCGGCGATATTCCCTTGGCCGCCAAATGCGTCGCGGCAGGGGCGCGGGTCATAAAGCACAACGGCGAACCGCTGACCCAGGCCAACATCGGCAATGTGCTGGCGACGCGCGATCTGATGGCCGACCTGCGCGCCGCTGATCCGTTCCGGCAGGGCGGTGGCAAGACGTTTGGACGCGAAGACCGCTCGCGATTCCTGGATGCGCTGGACCGCGCGTTGCGGATGGGGGCTGCGTAAATTGAACCTGCGGTGTGGTGACCGCCAGCCGGGGGCAGGGTGTCCGGTCCAAGGCGCGATGTCGCGGGCAGAACAGACAGACGGAAGCAGAGCAGGTGATCTGTGACCATGATCGACCTTGCAGCGCGCAAAATCGTTATGACCGGGATCCTGCTGGCGCTGGGGGGCAGCGTGGTGTTCTCGATCAATGACGTCGCGATCAAGTTTCTGTCGGGCGGATATGCCCTGCATCAGGTGATCTTGATACGGTCGCTGGTTGGGCTGGCGTTTCTGATTGTCGTGATCGGGTCCTCGCCTCGGGGGTTTGCGCAATTGCGCACGGTGCGTCCACGGTCGCACCTGTTGCGGGTGTCGATCGTCATGGTGTCGAATGTCGCGTATTTCCTGGGGCTTGCGGCGCTGCCTTTGGCGGACGCCGTGGCCACGGGTTTCGTCGCGCCCATCTTTATCACGCTGTTGTCGGCATTGCTTCTGGGGGAAAGGGTCGGACCGCGTCGCTGGGCGGCAGTGGCGGTCGGGATGCTGGGCGTGGTGGTCATGCTGCGCCCCGGGGCCGGCGTGATCCACCCTGCCACGCTGTTGGTGCTGTTCTCGGCGCTATGCTATGCGTCAGGACACATGATGACGCGCTGGATGCGCGAAACCGAAAGCGCGATGACGCTAAGCTTTTACGTCCAACTCGGGTTTCTTGTGATCAGTTGCACAATGGGGCTGTGGGTGGGCGATGGTCATCTGGCGGGGTCGTCGAACCCGTCGCTGGCGTTTTTGTTTCGGGGGTGGTTCTGGCCGCCGCTTGGTGATTGGCCCGCGCTTTTGGTGACCGGCGTGGCGGTGGCGCTGGGCAGTCTGATGGTGTCACAAGCGTACCGCACCTGCGAGGCGGGGGTGATCGCGCCATTTGAATATGTTGGTATGCCGATGGCCATCTTGTGGGGGGCGCTCATCTTCAACACTTGGCCCGATGCCACGGCGTGGCTTGGGATTGTCTTGATTTGTGGGGCGGGACTTTACACGTTATGGCGCGAAACCATCCGCCGCAAGGAGGGCGCATGACAAGACCCGAGGCCGTGGTATTCGACATTGGCAATGTGCTGATTGAATGGCAGCCCGAGCGTTTCTACGACAGGGTGATTGGTGAACCCGCGCGGCGCGCGATGTTTGCGCACGTCGACCTGCATGCGATGAACGACCGCATCGACTTGGGTGAAGGCTTCGCCACGGTCGTCGAAGGATGTGCCCGCACCTATCCGGACTGGGCGGACGCTATCCGTCTGTGGCACACCAACTGGCTGGATATGGCGGCCCCCGCAATCCCGCAATCGGTTCGGTTGATGCGGGCGTTGCGCGCGCGCGGCGTGCCGGTGTTTGCCCTGACCAACTTTGGGGTGGAAACTTTTGCGCTGGCCCGGCAAGACTATGATTTCCTCAACGAGTTCGACAGGCTTTACGTGTCGGGCCATCTGCGCACCGCCAAGCCGGGGTCCGCAATCTTTGCCCACGTCGAGGCAGACAGCGGGATCGCCCCAGGGCGTTTGATCTTTGCAGATGACCGTGCCGAAAACATCGCGGCCGCCAAAGCGCGCGGCTGGCAGGTGCATCAATTCATCACCCCCGGGGCTTGGGGCCGCGCCCTGATCGACGCCGGGCTATTGCAAGAGGAAGACGTCGCATGACCTTTGACATCATTGATCGTAGCGCCGAGAGGCTGATGACCTGGGCCGGGTTGACCGACGCGCTGCAGGCCGGACACCGTCTGCCGCGCGCAGAAATTGGTGACACATTTCTGTATCGTACACCCGATACCTTGCTGAGCCGGTCTGCCTGGATCGACGGGTTGGGGTTGGCGGTCAAGGCGGCGTCGGTGTTTCCGGGCAACCCGGGCAAGGGGCTGCCAATGGTCAACGGGGTGGTGAACCTGTTTTCCGATACGACCGGTCAACTGGAAGCGCTGGTAGATTTCCATCTGGTTACCAAGTGGAAGACCGCGGGCGACAGCCTGTTGTCGGCCAAACTGCTGGCGCGCCCCGACAGCCGCGACATCCTGATCGTCGGGGCTGGCACAGTGGGACGGTCAATGATCGAGGCATACGGGACCCTGTTTCCCGGCGCGCGCTTCACGGTCTGGAACCGGTCGGCGGCCGCGGCCGTGCAGATGGCGCAACAGGTGCCGGGCCTTGTCGTCGCATCCGACCTGCAAGAAGCCGTTGAAAGTGCGGATATCATTGCCAGTTGTACGATGGCATCCGCGCCACTTGTCAAGGGCGACTGGCTGAGGCCGGGCACGCACCTTGACCTGATCGGAGCCTACCGCCCGGACATGCGCGAGGTCGATGACGATGCCATGCGCCGCGCTCGGGTGTTTGTCGACAGCCGTGCCACCACGTTGCACCACATCGGCGAATTGATGGCGCCGCTGGCATCCGGGGCGATCACCGAAGACGACGTGCAGGCTGATTTCTATGATATCGCGGCGGGCCTTTACACGCGCCTTTCGGACACCGAGATCACCATCGCAAAGAACGGCGGCGGCGCGCATCTGGATCTGATGACCAGCCGATATATTCTGGATCAGTGGCGGACGCGGTGATCCTTGCTGCGACCCTGACGGTGGCGGGATTGGCCGCTGCGGCGGCACCTTTGGCAGAAGCGCGTCGTGCGCCGGTCAACGCGGCGCTGCGCGCCAAAGCCGCGGGGGATCAGGTCGACCTGCCGCGCGGTGTCACCTATGTTCGCCGGTTCGGTGGCGTGCGGGGGCCGGTTGCGCTGTGCATTCATGGTCTGACAACACCCGGCTATGTGTGGATTCCCATCGCGGAATCGCTGGCTCGGCAGGGCTATCGGGTGATCGTGCCGGATCTTTATGGGCGCGGTCTGTCTGATCGGCCAGCGGGGGTACAGAACTCTGCGTTCTTCGTCGGGCAGTTGACCGATCTGTGTGATCGGCTTGATTTGCCCGATGACATGCTGGTGCTTGGGTATTCGATGGGCGGTGCGATCGCCTCTGCCTTTGCCCATGCGCGCCCGGCCAGTGTCGGGCGGCTTGTGCTGCTTGCGCCCTGTGGGCTGGGCCATGACCTTGGCAGGTTCAACCGGTTTTGCGCCGCTACCCCGGTGCTGGGCGACTGGGCGATGCTGGCTTTGGGTGGCATCGTTTTGCGGCGGGGGGTGGACCGCAGTCAGCCACCCCACCCGGCAGTCCCCGATCTTGCCAGCCGGCAGGCCGCAGAGACCCGGCTGCGCGGCAGCCTGCCTGCCATCTTGTCCGCACAACGCCATATCCTGACTGAAGATCAGGCCACGCTGCACCGCAAGATCGCGCTGACGGGTTTGCCGGTGTTGGCCATCTGGGGCGAGGTCGATGCCATCATCCCGCTATCATCTTTGGGACGCCTGACCCAGGCCAACCGCAATGCCCGACAGATGGTCATGACGGGGGCCGGACACGCGCTGCCGTTTTCCCACGCCCGCGATGTCACCGACGCGATTTTGGCATTTCTGGAAGATCCGTTCTGAGCGTCTGACGGTCCGTGCGGACAAGGTCGCGCACGAAAGTGCCCGGATCCCGGCGTTCAGGGGGCGCGCTACCCGTTGGCGGGTGATCCGCCGCCCGCCTGACCGCCTGTTTGCCCGCCCGAAAGCCCGAGGCGGGTGGCGTGCCACGAAGCCTCGGCGCGGGATGATATGCCCAGCTTGCGGTACACGGCCTTTATGTACCCGGCGACGGTGGTTTCTGCCAAACCCAATGACGCCGCCACCTCGGTATTGCGCATGCCGCGCCCGATCAGCGCCAGAACCTCGCGTTCCCGCGCGGTCAGGTCTGCGTCTGGCGCGGCTGCCGGGCCGGTCAGGCGGAAATGCTCCATGATGCGGCGCGCGATGGCCGGGGACAGGGCAGGGATGCCCAGGGACAGTTGCCGCAACTGGCGCAGCAGCACGTCTTCGGGTTGCTCTTTCAGCAAATAGCCATCCGCGCCCGACGACAGGGCCGCCACGATACTGGCATCATCCCCCATCGCGGTGGTGACAACGCACAAGGCCCCAGCCTGTGACTGTCGCAAGGCGCGCAGAACCTCCAGCCCGGACCCGTCGGGCAAACCAAGGTCAATCAGGGCCAGATCGAACCCGTCGCGGATCGCGGCCAACCCTGCGCGCAAGGTGGCGGCTTCGGCGACCGTGGCGGCAGGAAAGGCTGCCTGCACCAGCCCTGTCAGCCAGCGCCGGGTTTCCGCCACGTCCTCAACGATCAACACACGTTTCACGCGGCCCTACCTTTCTTCTGCGCTTCGGCGTCTGGTGTTCCCCGGGTATGATCGGGGGATGGCCGGGACGCGGGGATGGATGTCATGCTGGCTGCCCGCGATGGGTCAGGTCGCGCCTCCCCCCGCTTCCAAAGCCCGTCTTGACCGCCGATTGGGCTGCGCGGTCCATCGCTCTGTATGCGGCCGACGGCGAGGGCGGGGTGCCTGTGCGTGACACGGCAAGGAAGGGGGGGATGGATGTTTCCATCGGGATCGACGTGGCCAAGAAGGTGCACTGGGCCTGCGCCATGGACCGCAACGCGCGGGTGCTTTTCAGCCATGCGGTGGACAACGATCCGGCTGCCATCAGGGCTTTGATCGACCGGATCGAGACGCAGGAGGCCAGCAGCACACGGATCGCCGTCGACATGCGCGGCGGCGCGGCAAGCCTGCTCTGCGCCATGTTGGCCGAGGCCGGGCTGCCGCTGGTCCACACGCCGGGGCTTGCGGTGAGCCGCGTGCGGCATGGCATACGCGGCGGCGAACGCAAGTCCGATCCGAAGGTCGCGTCCGTCATCGCCTGATTTGCGCGCACAAGGGCCGATCTGCGCGCGGCAGACCCGCCCGACCCGCTTGACCCCAAGATCCGGCTTCTGGTCAGCCGCCGCTGCGAGCTGGTCACCGAGCAGACCCGGCGCCTGCGCGACCTGCCCACCGGCCTTTTCCCGGCGCTGGAGCGGCTGATCGACACTACGACCCGCAAGGGCGTCGTCTGTCTCAGCCACTTTGCCGCGCCCGAAGGGATTCGCACCGCCGGGGCAAAGCGCATCGTCCGAAGGCTGACAAAGGCCGCGACCGGCTTGCGCGGCCTCGAGGCACTGGCCAAGGACGCCGTTCGGGCCGCACAGGCGCAGACCGTCACCATCCCGGGGGGACACCTGTGGGCAGAGATCATCGCCGACGTCGCCCGCGACCGGCTCAAGGCCACCGACCACGCAATCCGGGAGCGGCTCGCACACCACCTTGACGCGGCCCTCATCCTCTCGATGTCGGGGATGGGGGCCAAGCTTCCCGCCGAGTTCATCGCGCTGGTCGGCCCCATTGACCGCTTGGAAGGCGCAGATGCCCGGGCCGCCGCCGCAGGCCTCGCCCCTGTGCTGCGCCCGTCCGGAAAGACCAGCTTCCTGCGTTGCGCAGCCGGTGGCAATAATGGCCCGACGCGCGTCTTCTGTCAGGTTGCCTTCACATCCCTCGGACGTCCCGACAGTCGTGCCTTTTGCGACCGCAAACGCGCCGAGGGGAAACGGCACCACCAGGCCGTCATCGCCCTTGCAAGACGACGCGTGAATGTGCTCTGGGCCACCCTTCAAAACCGGACGCCGTTCCGCGATAACTTCAAACGGGCTGCTTGACTGACGCATTAGGCTGCAGCCTCCTCCGGTTCGGTCAGCGGAATGGTCGCGCGCATCAAGGTTCCGCCGATTGCAGGACGGGAAAAGTCAATGACGCCCCCCAATCCGGTGACTCGTGCGCGCATGTTCGACAGACCTTGTCCCCCGACGCGCAGGGTGTCCGGGTCGAACCCGCACCCGTCATCCTGAACCTCGACCCGCAACGCGCCCGGTCCGACCGAAACCAAGACCCGCGCCTGCAGCGCCCCGGAGTGGCGCAAGATGTTGCCCGCAGCCTCGCGCAGAACGGACCGCAACGTGTGTGCCAGTCGCGGGCGCAGGGCGCTTTCCGCACGGCCATCGGCCACCCAGTTCAGCGCGATGCCCGCCGCAGACAGGTGCTCGGAAATCTCGGCGCGCAGATCCGCAAAGGTTTCCTCCAGCGTAAGTTCCCTCCGGTCCGCGTTGGAAATGATGTCGCGCAGGTCGGTCAGCGTTTCGCGGATCAGGGCGTCCTTGCGCTCGGGGTTGGCGCTGTGCAGTGCGCCCATCAGCTGAATTCCGATATTGTCGTGCATGTCCTGCGCGATGCGGGCACGTTCCTCGGCCACCCCGGTTTCATAGGCGCGGCGGCTGGCGGTGGTGTGGCGCAGCATGGCGCACAATTCGGACGCCCGGGCCAGGTCACGGGCAGAAAACAGGCGTCGTCCCCCGTGCGCCCAAATCAGACGCACGGGCGCAAGCGTGTCGATGCCGGGCAGGTCAAGCGTCATGCCGTCATCGGTCAACCGGGCCGTCACAAGGGCCGCGCGATCACCCGACGGAACGGGTTCAAGCTGCAATGGATCAAACTCGGCCCGCAGCAGGTCTTCCCATCTTTTGCGTTGATTGGTGCCGGGGGGCGCAAAGGCGACATCGCTGACGTCGCGGAACTGGCTGTCGCGATCATGCTTGCCCTGGCCCAGCAAGCGTCTGGCCAGCGACTCTCTCAGGGGCAGATAAAGCAGCGCGACCGCAATGAGTGACAATCCGAATGCGGGTATGCGGTCCAGAGACACCGCATAGATCAGAAGCGCATCCAGCGCGAGCAGCAGGGCGACCCCGCCCATGGTGAACAGGATGCGAAAGGCCCAATCCTCAAGTTCGAACAGCCGATAGCGCGAAACCCCCAGCGCAAGCCCGACGTAAATCAGCAGAAAGAACAAGAATGCATAACCCTGTGACAACACAGGCGCAGCTCCGATCAGCCGTGGCAAGATGATGGTCAGAACAAACGCCCCGGCACCGATCATCACCGATAGCCCGAACCATCGCAGCGCAGCCCGCGCCCGTGGGTCGCGACGGGTCGCGCGGCGCTGAAAGCCGACTTCGATGCAGATTGCCAGCATCGCAAGGGCCACGGGCATTTGAAACCCGATGACGGGGACAGGCCACAGGCGCAGCTCATTGAGGGCCCACCAGCCCAGCAAGATCACCGCAGGCACATACAGCCAGCCAGAGCGCACAAGGCGCACGGGATAGGACAGGAACAACGCAATCATCCCGACCCCAAATGTCAGCGCCCCAAAGTGGTTGAAGGTTTGCAACACCCGGAACTGGGCAGGAGGGATCGCCAGTTCCCGGCTGCTGTAAACCGCAGCGGCCATTGCTGACAGCATCAGGCCGACGCCGGCCAGCAACAAGAAGGCTTCGGCCCGCCCCCCGCGACGCAGCGCATAGACCCACGCCCCGATCCAGAACCCGCACAGCGCAACACCCATTTGAACCCAGAACGCCAATGGAAGGTCGTCAACCGGGCGTTTGGCGGCCGGGCGCAGGGTCAGATCGCCGCTGTCCGTGCGCAACACCAACCCGTCCGGTGCGGCGCGCATCATGTGCGACACGGCCTGTTGACGTTCCATGAACCGATCGTAGGCGTCAAAGCTGGGAAGGCTGTCAGGCTCTTCGGTCAGATCGCCCGGTTCAAGCGTGACAGACGGCCCACCCGGCACGGATATGCCAAGCAGCACAGTACCCGCCGGGATCGCGCTGGCGGGGCCGCCCGGGTGTGTACCATACACCCGCACCTGATCGCCATCAGTGACAAGCTGGACACCAAGCCAAGGCTGTGCGCTGACGGTCCACAAAACAATCGCGGCCAGTGCCAGCCCGGTCAGAACTGCGGCAATCAGGATCGCCACCGGGGAAATAAACCTGCGCATCCGCTTGGCTTTCCTTTTGTCGTCATGTGGTCCCAAAGATTCGCCCGTAATTCAGCCTAGCCCAAAACCTGAATGTCGCGTCCCCCCCCGAACGGGGGGGAGACACCCAACCAAAGAACACGGCAAATGGCGGTGGGGTTCAAGTGGTACTGGGCGGGTATGGTCTACAGCGCAGGTATTTGCGTGCTGATGTCCCATGTCGCGTTGGGGTTTTGTTGCCTTCGTACCGACCCTCACCCTGTGAGGAATTTTGCAAATGGAGAATGACCGATGATCAGATTTACTGCCGTTCTGCGCGGCACAGCCGGGGTGCTTGCCTGTGCTGCACTATCGGCCTGTCTTGGAAATGGTGCCGGAGGCGGGGCCGGTGGTGGTGGCGGCGGCGGCGGAACTGGACTGACCCCCGAGGAATATGATGCCAACTTTGAGCGTGTGACCGGCATGATCCCGACGTCCGACATGCCATCGACGGGCAGCGCCAAATTTACTGGAACGGTCAGCACCGAACTGCGGGAAACCGGCCCAAGCGGTGCCGTGGCGGGCAGGATGCTGGGGGATCTGGATATGGACATCAACTTTGATCCGACCGTCGTATCTCCGATTTCCGGCACTGCCACCAACTTTCGTGGTGTGATTGACGGAAATGATGTGGCCTTCTCTGGAACGCTGGCCACCGATGCTGCTCGGCTTCCAACGGCTATAGCGGTTACTGAAGACACCATCCCGCTGCCAACCGGCGGTTCGGTGGATCTGCGGGCCGGCTCTATGTCGGCCAATCTTTTCGGCGATCTGGAGCTTGATGGCGCGGATGGCGAGGTCATCTTGTCACTGGGTGGCGCGTTCGTCGGACCGGGGGCCCAGGCATCGTACGGCCCCGCAATAGGAACATGGTGGGGGCCAACGGGTCCCGACGGATATGTTGCCTCGGGCACGTATTATATCGAGCGTTGAACGGCGCTTGCCCGGTGGTCCCCTTCCGGGCAGGTCTGCTCAGGAAGCAGCCTGTTCAGGCTGCTTCCGCATTTCTGGAAGTGACCGACCGACATGATGCGCCTGATTTCGGCGATGATCCTGATACTGGGGGTGGCCGGTATGCTGCCCGGTCTTGCCGTTGCCTCGCCCTTGGCCGAGGCCGAAAATTTGTTGCGCGTAGGCAATCTGTCCGAAGCGCGCGCCCGGCTGATCGCCATGACCCCCACGTCCCCCGCCGAGGCAGAGCGCCGCAATTGGGCGCTTGCCGTGGCCCATATGCGTTCGGGGGCACCGCAATCTGCGGTTCCTTTGCTGGATCGGCTGGTGTCGGCACGACCGGGCGATGCGCGCTACCGGATGGAACTCGGGCTTGCGCTGTGGCGCAGCGGTGCGCCGGGTCGCGCGCGTTACCACCTTGATCTTGTACGGGGTGCCAACGGTCTTGACCCAAAGGTCCGGACCGGGATTGAAGGCGTGTTGCGTCAGATCGACCGGCCCAAGTTGTGGGAAGGGTATCTGAGTTTTGGCATCGTGCCCGAAACCAACGCAGTGCGTCGCACCAGCGCCGACAGTCTGTTCATTGGCGGTGACAGGTTCCAACTGAATCCCAATGCACGCGCGATGCCCGCCACCGGGTTGCAGATCGATGGGGGTATCGCCTTTCTGCCCCGCATCGGCACCGACCTGCGCGCCCGCTTTGGGCTGCGCGCCAGCACAAGGTTCTTTGAGAAATCCGTGTTGAACGATGTCAGCGTCAAGGCCGAGGCGGGGGTCGAGGGCACGACCCGGTCTGGCGCGCAATGGGTGGTCGTCGGCACCCTGCAGCGCCGTGAACTGGGCAACGCGTCCTATTCCCGGGGTCAAGGCCTGCGGGTCGGTTGGGCGTCGCGCGTGGGCCGCGCCGGGCATCTGCGGCTGCGGGCGGAACATGAAGTGTTGCGCCATGCGCGCGCGCGCTTGCTGGATGGCCCGAGGTCGCTGATCGCGGCCACCTATTCGCATGCGCTTGCGTCAAATCTGATGGTGAATGGCACGCTTTACGTCAACCGCGCGCGGACCAAGCTTGCGACCGAGGATGCGGACGGCGCTGGGGTCGTGGTCGGGCTGCAATACGGGTTTGCGGGCGGGCTGGTCGTCGATCTGAATCTGGCGCTCAACCGCACAGATCGGCGGGGCGTCGACCGGATCTTTGGCATTGTACGCGAGGACCGGCGCAGCGCCGTTTCGGCGCGCATCAAACACCGCGAATTGCGACTGGGTGGCTTTGCCCCGGTGTTCGAGGTCGGGCACGAACGGCAAAGGTCCACAATCGCGTTGAACAGCTATCGCAACACCCATGTTTCACTGGGTCTGTCACGAGATTTCTGAGTTTGCCGCAACAGGGCCGCCTTTGCTTGGCCTAGACAGGTCCGACGCAACCCGGCGCGATCAAGGCTGCGATATCGGTCAGGCCGTCAATCCGGGCGTGCACGACGGGAATATCGGTCCCAGGTACGGTCAGGTCGGTGATCCGTGCGCGCGGGGGGGCGCCGGTTGCAACGACGGCGGGCAAGGTTGCCTCGAACAGATCAGAGCGCGCCGCAAACAAGGCCGAGCGCGCAAGAAACCCGGTAGGCGGGGGTTGGATACCCTGTTCGGTCCGGCCCCGTTCCAGCCCCAGGGCGAATTCGCCTTGCAGCACCTCGGTCAGCGCCTTGCAGGCCGCTTGCGTGGTGTCCGGGGCGCAGCCATAGCCCACGGCGATTCCGGTTTCGCCCCGGGTGATGGACGCGACCACCGACAGACCGGCGACCTTGTGGGGTAACATCAGGTACTGGGCCCCGGCGCGGGTTTGTGTGCCGGCGCGGTAAGCGGCCTCAAGCCACTGTGCCGCGTGGGGGGCGTGCAGCAAGGCGGCCCCCCCGCCCGCGTACCACAGTGCGATGGCATGACGCTCCACCCTTTCGCGGATGGCAGCATCGGTCGCCATTTTAAGACTGCTGCCCGCGGCATACCCTGTGCTGGACCGCGCCAGTCCCGGGTTATCCAGCCGACGCAGCAATCGGGCATCGACCGTCCGCGTGTCGTCAGTCAGCGCATACATTGCCGCATACTCCGCAGCCTCGCCGATGCAGCGCGCAAATGCCGCCAGCGGGGTCAGTCCGACACCGGCGTAGCTGCCCGGGACGGTCCCATCTGTTGCCCCTGCGTAACTCAGGTCCGCGCGCAGGGCATGGGTCGCGCCAAAGAGCGTGGCGCCGGGCGCATCGGGCAGGCGTATGGCAAACACCCGGTCCAGCCGCCCCGCAAACCGCAGCAAAGCAGCCTCGCTGCCGCTGGCGTTTTCTGGCAACCCGAGGAACGCCAGGAACCGCAGAATACGGGGTTCGGCGGGTGCGTTTGCGTCGGCCAGAACCTTGGCTGCATGCAGATAGTCGTCTGGTTGCAGCACCGATACCCCCGCTCTCTTGCTTGCTGCGACTCTAGGGAAGTTTGCGGGCGCCTTGAATTGGAATTTTGCGATGAGCCCCGGATGCGGTTCGATCCCGACAGCATCGGATGACCCGTAAATGGCACATTCTGGACCCCGATGGACGCAAGATGCCCTGAATCGGCCCTCAAATCACGCTGCCATCACGCGCAAGGCGCATATAGATGGCCGCTGTCCCGGGTTTCGCGGGCCAAAAACGCAAGAAGGCTGCCAACATTGTCCACCATTCGAAGCCAGTTCCGTTGCTTTCCGCTTTCAGGCGGGATGCGCCCCCAAACCGCGCCCCTGAATGCCGAAGGCTATCCCGGGGTCCGCGCGCTGTGGGAAAGCGCCACCCTGCGCCGCAGGGATGACCCGGTGTTTGGCGTCACCGGAGTGGTGGTCCATGTCGCGGAACATACCGGAAGCGAAGCTGCCGTTGCGCTGATGAAGGCTGGAAAATCCAGCTGGCACTGGATAGTCCCCGCAGCAGATGAACCACAGCACGGGCATTTCGTGTGGGCTGCCGTGCCGCCCGCGCGGGCCGCACGTCATGTGCCCAACGGCCTGTCAAACCCCGGCTTTCTGGCGGGACGGGCACAGCTGAACCATTGCACCCTTGCCATTCTGGTCGCGGCGGCCACGCAGCAAGTGCATGCCACGACATGGCAGGTTGCCGCTGCGGCACAGATCATCCGCCACGCGTGGGCGCAGTTTCCCAACCTGTCTCAGGTGATCTGCCGCTTTGCGTTGGAATCGGAACCTGGTGATCCTGCAACCGCGATGGATTGGCAGATGCTGCGCCACCAGGTCACTGATCTGCCCCCCGATGACCTGCCCCCACTTGTCGCCCGCGCCACACCTATCTGCTTGCTTGAGCGGCCAAGAATGACCGAACATGGCCTGAGGGCACAATAGGACTGCGATCAGATGCGTCATGGGCAGGGGTTCAATCAGATATTTCAGGACTACCTGAGCCTTGTGGCGCAGGCCCCGACCGGGGATGTGGAACCTGCGCCGGGTTTTGCCCGGTACGAGCCGCGATTTGCCTATGCGCCGACGGACTATCTGGATGCGCCCGGGTCCGGCCAGTCACTGACCGACACGCTTGGGTCGCTTGCCCGGCTTGCGACGCAAATGCATGTCGCGGCCCGCAAGGTCAGTACCTCGGAAGGCAGCTTGCCCGGCGGCTATACCTATCTGGGCCAGTTCGCGATCCATGATCTGGTGAACTCTACCGGGTTTCGGGTGACGCGTGACCGCAATCTGCCGCGGGGACTGTTTGGCAATATTCAGACGCCGTCGCTGGATCTTTCATCGCTGTATGGTGGTGGACCGGCTGGAAGCCCTGCGCTCTATCAGGTGATCGACGATACCGAACACCGGGCCCGGTTTCGGTTGGGCTATATGACGGATCAGCACGGCAACCCCAGCGTACAGGAAGACATCGCGCGGATGCCGGTTGGCCCGTGGTGCGGTGGCGCGGTCGGGGATGCCCGGTTTGATCCTCTGCTGGCCGACACCCGAAATGCGGACAATCTGATCATCAGCCAGCTTGCTGTGTTGTTCATGCAATATCACAACATGCTTTTGGACCGGGCGGTCGATCATGTCAGCGCTGGAAAAGCCCATCACCCGATGTTGGCGAATCCGTTCGAGGCCGCACGCTGCATCGTGACGGCAACCTACCGCCGCATCCTGCGTGACGACTACCTGCCACGCATCGTCATGCCGCAGGTCTGGGCGCGCTATTTCCGCGATGGGGCGGTACCGTTGGGGCGCGTCACGCTGGAATCCGCGCTGGCGGTGCTGCGGTTTGGTCATGCCCAGGTGCAAGACGATTACGACTTCAGTGTCACCCATTCCGATGCGGGGGCGGGGGGTGTGGCGCGGCTGGGACGGTTGCTTGATTTCTTTGGCCTGCGTCCGACCGGTGATGTGCCCGTCAGGGATAGCTGGGTCATCGACTGGGACCTGTTCTTTGACCCTGCGACCCCCGATCCAGCCCGTCCGTTGAACCGCGCGCGTCCCTTGGGTCCGGCACTGGTTGAGCCGCTGCGCAGCCATCCGGCCACGCGGGTCGCCCCGCCAGCCACCGTGCCAGAGCTGGCGGGATTCCGGCTGGGTTTGGCGTGGCGTACCTTGGCCAAGGGTCTGATGGGGCGGTTGCCGACAGGGCAGGCGGCGGCGCGCGAGTTGGTTGCGCAAGGCTTGCTGGACCCCGCACAGGTTCTGGGCCGCGATGCGCTGGTGGCAGCGTTGCGGGCAGGCCGGACCGCAGGCTGCATTGGTGAGCGTTGCCTGCGCGATCAGGACATCGACTTTCTTGCGGACCGGACCCCGCTGTTTTTCTATATTCTGGCCGAAGCGCAGGCTCACGGTCCGACAGATGCCCACCTTGGCCCGTTGGGCAGCGATTTTGTCGCGGAAACCTTTGCCACAGCCCTGGTGGATACAGGCTATGCGGCTGAGCGCAGTCTCGATGCCGCAGCCACTGCCCTGCACACTGAGCTTTATCCAGACCACGGCCTGCCCGTCACGATGCCTGCCCTGATCGCGCGGATGCGCGCGCACAAAGCCGCCCCAGTACCCTGACCCAACCTTACAAGGAGTCCCGTCATGAACGTCGAAACCCCCGCCATGCTGACCAAGGATCAGGTCATAGACATCCTGTCCGCGCCCT
>JAUSPL010000385.1 GCA_030656535.1 Gemmobacter sp. | reverse complement strand
GGCGGGCACGCGTGCATTTGCAAAGGCCCCCCAAGGCAAAAGGGCAGCCATCAGGCACAGCACAAGAAATGATCGCAGCATGCTCATGGCGCCAGATGCCCATGGCGCAAGGTCAAAGTCCACCCACCCGGTCGCCCTGGTCGTTCACGTCGCAGTGTGCACCGCTGCCTTCGGCCATGGGGGGCAGCGGTGCGTTGTCAGTCGCGTCTAGCCTACGAAGTGGCTTTTCAACTGCTCGCGCAGGTCTTTTTTCGAAACCTTGCCCGTCGCTGTCATCGGGATCGCCTCGACAAAGGCGATCTCGTCGGGCAACTGCCATTTGGCCATCGTCTTGGCCATATGATCCAGGATCTCGGACTGCGTCACCATCGCGCCGGGCTTCAGCACGACCGCGACCAACGGGCGTTCATCCCATTTGGGGTGCGGCACCGCAATGGCCGCTGCAATCGTGACGGAAGGGTGCGACGAAGCCGAGTTTTCCAGTTCAATGGACGAAATCCATTCACCGCCGGACTTTATCAGGTCCTTGGTGCGGTCAACGATAACCAGATCGCCTGCGGCCGAAATCTTGGCCACGTCGCCGGTGCGGAACCAGCCTTCGTCGTCAAAGGCCTTGGCCGTTGCGGCATCGTCATTGTAATACCCGGAAATCACTGCCGGACCGCGCACCAGAAGTTCGCCAAACGCTACGCCGTCGTGGGGTTGCCGGACGCCTGCGTCATCGACGATTTTCATGTCTATGCCGAAAATCCGCTTGCCCTGCGGGATGCTGGTCGCGATGCGGCCTTCGATGTCCTGGGACGGGTCGGGGCGCGTCACGGTGCCGACCGGGCTCATTTCCGTCATGCCCCAGCCGTGCAGCACGGTGATCCCGAACTCGGTTTCCAGCGCGCGGATCATCGCGGGGGCCACGGCGGACCCCCCGATCAACAGCGAGTGCAGGGCGTCGGGTTTTTTCCCGCGCTTGCGCATTTCCTCGATCAGTCCGGCCCAGACGGTCGGAACGCCCCATGCGGCCGTGACGCCTTCGGACTGCATCAGGTCAAACAGCGACGCGCCGTCCAGACGTGGTCCCGGGAACACCAGTTCCGTGCCCGACAGCGGCGCCGAAAACGGCAGGCCCCAGGCGTTCACATGGAACAAGGGCACAACCGGCAAGATGCGCTGCGTGCGGCCAAAGGATTGCGGGGCGCCCAGGATGATCGAGAACGCGTGCATCAGGCTGGAACGGTGCGAATAAAGCGCCCCCTTGGGATCACCCGTGGTGCCCGAGGTATAGCACAGGCTTGACGCGGTGTTTTCCGGCAGGGTCGGCCAGTCAAAGCGTGTGGGATGACCCGACAGCAGCTCTTCATAGATCAGGGCGTCGCAGTCGTCCGGGCAATGCGCTCTGTCGGTCATCAACACCAGCCGCAATCCCTTGGGCAGGCGCGGGCGCAGTGCCTTGACCAGAGGCAGAAAGGTCAGATCAAAGAACAAGATACCGTCCTGGGCGTGGTTCACGATCCATGCGATCTGATCCGGAAACAGCCGTGGGTTGATGGTGTGACACACCGCCCCGATACCCGAAATGGCATAATACAGTTCCAGATGCCGATAGCCGTTCCACGCCAGCGTGGCCACGCGGTCGCCCGGCTGCACGCCCAGTTTCCCCAAGCCATGGGCCAGTTGCGAAATCCGGTCTCGCGCCTGCGCATAGGTATAGCTGTGGATGCCTCCTTCTACGGCAGATGACACCACCCGGCGATCGGGGTGCACATCGGCGGCATATTCAATCACGTCAGGGATCGACAGGGGGCGATCCATCATCAGGCCAGTCAGCATGCTTTCCTCCTCGAAAGACATGGATGGGGCGGGTGTCCGCCCCATCCGTCTTGTTCCCAGTGTACCCTATTTCGCCAGGGCCAGGATTTGCAACACATCGGCGGGTTCGCTGATCGTGCGGGGGTTGGTCCGGCCCCAGATGTCTTGCATGGTGTATTCGGCGATCGTCTGAAACCGGTCCTCGGTCACATTGACGGCCCCAAGCGACCGCGGCATCCCGAGCGAGGTGATGAAGGCATCCACCAGATCGCCTGCGGATCCGTCCGGCTGACCAAATACCGCTGCGATGCGTTTCTGGCGGTCGGCGTTCACCGATGCGTTCCAGCGCAGGACGAACGGCGACATCACGCACGACGTATAGCCGTGCGGCACATCGCACAGGCCGCCCAGAACGTGTCCGATCGCGTGGCTTGCGCCCATCGGCACGCCGCCGATGATCGGCAGCATGGACTGCCAGACGCCGATCTGGCATTTCATCCGTGCCTCCATGTCGTTCGGGTTCGCCTTGACCCGCGGCAAACCTTCGACCAGCAGCCGCAGCGCGCTTTCGGCCAGACCGTCGCAATAGTCGTTGGACTGGAACGATTGCAGGGTTTCGATCGCATGGTCCAATGACCGCACGCCTGTGGAAAACCAAAGCCAGTCCGGCGTATGGCGTGTCAGTTCCGGATCAAGGATCACGGCCACAGGTGCCATCAACCGCTGCTGATATGCTTGTTTGTGCTTGGTGACAGGATCGGTTGATCCCGACAGCGGGTTGAACTCGCCGCCCGAAAGGGTGGTCGGTACGCAGATCGTGCGAATTGTCTGCGGCTTGAAGCTGGGCAGATCTCCGGGGTTGACCAGATTGCCGCCAGCATCGACCTGGATGTGATAGGCCGACATCGCCTCGGGGGTGCGAATGTCATTGGACAGGCAGATCGGCACGATCTTGGCGCAGTCCGTGACGGACCCGCCTCCGACTGACACGATCAGATCGGCGTTTGCTGCGCGGGCTGCGTCGGTCGCGGCAATCACGTCTGTGCGTGGCACGTGCGGCTGCACGCCGGTAAAGGTCGTGGCATGTCGGTCGCCAAGGGCCGCAACAATCTTTTTGATGACATCGGTTTCGGTCGCCAGGGACGCGCTTGCGATCAGCATCACGCGCGATGCGCCCAGACGTGCTGCCTCGGCGGCGATGGCCTGTGCTGCCGGTTCGCCAAATATCACACGCTCAGTGGATGTCAAAACGACAGAGCCGGGTTTCGGATTGGTCATGGTCTTCTCCCTTTGGTGGCTGAAACGTCTCGGGCACGCCAGAGTGGGCGGTCCTCAATCCCGAAGACGGCGGTTATGGGGCCTGGGCAAACCGCCCAAG
>JAUSPL010000021.1 GCA_030656535.1 Gemmobacter sp. | reverse complement strand
ACATCCAGCGCGGTCGTCGGCTTATCTGCAATCCGCAGATCAGGCTGCAAAGCGATGGCTGCGGCGATCACGGTGCGTTGTCGCATCCCGCCCGACAGATGATGGGGATGGTAGTCGATGCGCTTCTGGGACTCATGGATGCCGACGCGGCTATAAAAGGGACAGCTCAGCCGCGCGGATATCTTTTCGCGACATGCCGGTGCGGTGATGCATGTACAGATCGCGATCTGATCGCCCGCTTTCAGCACTGGGTTAAGCGTGGCCATCGCATCCTGGAACACCATTGAAATCCGGTTGCCAAACAGGCGTCGCCAGTCGCTTGGCGACAGGGTCGTCAGATCCTGTCCCAAGAATTTCAACGGACCGCCGATCACGGCAGGGGGACGCGGCAGTCAACCCTACCGCCGCGATAGCGATGGACGACTTGCCCGACCCGAAGTCCCCGACGGTTCCCAGAACCCGCCCTGCTCCAGTGCAAAGCTGACGTCGTCGACGGCGCGGGTCAGCGCGCCCCGCCCGTCATAGTCGATGGTCAGATCCTGGACCTGCAACACAGGGGCGGTCTTGCCCGAATCCGTTCCAGCCAAGGGTCGAAATGGTCGCGCAGGAAATCGCCGGGCAGGTTTTTTCCGACTGATGTGATCGACACCGCAATCCCCGGCGCACTGACGATCCACGCATGATCGGATAGGTCATCGCGACCGTCCGAGATCATCACGCCGCGTGAAAGGGTCGGCGGTTCCACCCCAAGCCCCTGAAATGAAACCCGGCCTCGGACAAGACGACCAACGGCACACATAGCGCCGCGACGACAAGGATTGTCGGCAGCACGTTGGGCAGCACATCGGTAAAGATGATCCGCAGGCGCGGCATGCCCATGGTGATGGCGGCATAGATGAATTCCAGATTGCGGATACGCAGGGTTTCGGATCGCCCGACGCGGGCAAAGTTGATCCAGAACACCATCGGCAGCGCAACGACCCGCATCGCAAAGTCGGGGCCCAAAATGGTCATGAAGATCAATGCCAGCAGAAGAAGGGGAAATGCCAACTGGACATCCATGATCCGCATGAGGATGGTATCCAGCACGCCCCCGTCGAGTCCTGCGATTGCGCCAAGGGTGGACCCGACGACCAGCGCCACGGCCACCAAGGTCAACGCAACCTGCACCGATGTGAGCGCCTCGGCGACGTTCGGCTCAGGATATCGCGGCCCATGTTGTCGGCGCCCACAAGATGCTTGGCCATTCCTTTTTTCTCTCACACGGGGAAAAACGCGACACTGGCGACGGCTTCACCGCGTCGCGCGGGATCCTGGTCGGCCCGAACATGGCGCCGGTCAGGATGATCAAGACCATGATTGCCCCGGTCAGCCCCTTTTGGGCTGCGCAGCCGCGTGTTCAGGAACCCGCGACGTGGCGGGCTGTGGTGGCGGTGACAGCCGCAGGCGCCATCACATCAGCCATGGCAAACACGCGCATCGATAGCGCGACAAAGGCCGTCGCCGACCAGATTGACCTTAATGAACAGGACGGCAGAAATCAGCACAACCGCTTGAATCACCGCATGGCCGTGGCTGTGGATGGCATCGACCGCCAACCGCCCGATCCCGGGCCAAGCGCGAACGTTTTAGATGATGACGATTCCTGACAACAGCGATTCCATCTGCAACCCCAACATCGTGACAACCGGCAGCAGCGGCTTGCGAACAGCGTGCGGCAATATGAGGACAGCGCGCGGCACGCCTTTTGCCATGGCAAAGCTGATGTAATCCTGTTCCAGCATGTCAAGCATGGCGGACCGATCAACCGGCATTCACCGCGACCAATGCAAACAACAGCGAAACCGACGTCAGGATGACATGGCGAAACGCGGTTCCGGACCCGCCCAGACCGCCACTGAATAGCAAGGCCAGCGCCGCACCGCGACAGCCTGATGCAGGCATCATCCGCAGGTCGACCGAAAACCACAAGATCAGCATCACCGCCACAAAAAGCCGGGGGTGGACACGCCCAGCACCGCGACAACGGTGCCAGAATAGTCCACCCGGGTTCCGCGTTGCACCGCCGTGACGAGGCCAAGCGGAACCGCATTCACCAATACAAACAAGAAGGCCAGCTTGGCTGTGGCTGGAATTCGTTCCATGATCAGGTCTGCGATTGGCACCCTTTGCCGGATCGACATGCCAAGATCCGTGATCGTCAGGGCGGGATCCCCGGCGATTGCTTCGCCGGGGATCAGCGTAGCCAGTGAGGCTACGACAAGCGTGACCCCAAGCAAGATCAGTCCGGAACGGACCATCCGCGTTGCAAACAGGCACAGCATGGCCTCAGGACTGTCATCGACAGAAGCTCTGGCCAGATGACCCCGCGCGAGTCCATCTGGGCGTCGAGGACGGAACTTGACACGGGGGTAAAGTCGGGCGGCCCATGAAGCGGCTTCCAGTACGCATCAGACATGATCGTCGATTGCAGTTCGTCCAGCAGCGCCTGACGTTCCGCCGGATCGGCCAGTTCGCGTTGCAGCGCAAGTTTGGCGTCCAGGTGTTCGGGATCCTGACGGACAAAGCTTAGCGACCCGGTGGAATGGAAGGTTGAATGGCGAATGTCAGCCTCGCTAAAGATATATTTCATTA
>JAUSPL010000019.1 GCA_030656535.1 Gemmobacter sp. | reverse complement strand
GGGGCGGCGAACCGAATTTCCCCCGGAAATGATTCGGTTGATCAGGGCGGCTACGGCTGCGTGAACCTCACTGTTTGCCCCCCCATCCACGGCGTTTTCATGGGTCGTAGCAGCATCCTTCAGCACGCCCAGAATTTCACTTTCAGGCAAGATATTGGCGTCGTTCAACGCCAATAGCAGGGCTTCGGTGATCGTCAGGGCGGCTATTCCTGAGTTTGCGTCGCTGTTTATCATGGTAGACTTGCCTTTCGTGGCATGTGCCACTGCACGAGGGATCGTAACAGGGCTGGACGCCAGATTACCTTCATAGGACGCGGCTGAACTGATCGAGATCAGCACGGGTGGCCGTTCCTGTGATAATGCTCAGAATACCTTAGCGATTGGATGTGAATTTGGAACTAAGCCCTTTGATCCGAAAGTTGGGTGTTTTCGTGGTTTTGTCACCGCCCGAGCTGACGCTTTTGTCAGACCTCCAGCAACGCCGCCGCACCTATGTGGCCGGGCGCGATTTGGTCGATCAAGGGCAGGCGGATCAGGCGGCCTACATCCTGCATTCCGGTTGGGCCTGCTCTTATAAACTGTTGCCGGATGGTCAGCGCCAGATAGTCGACTTTCAGATCCCCGGTGACTTTCTGGGCTTGCGCAGCGTTTTGTTGCGCATTTCCGATCATAGCATCGTGCCTGTGACGGATATTGAGGTGACCGAGGTGCAGACCTCGGACCTGCTTGATATCTTTGCAAAGACGCCCCGGCTGGCCGCCGCCGTATTGTGGGCCGCATCCCGGGATGAGGCGGTGGTGGTCGAGCATTTGGTGGGCGTGGGACGCCGCGACGCGGCCGAGCGTTTGGCGCATTTCCTGTTGGAACTGGGCGCGCGATTGGCTTTGGTGGGTATGGGCAGCAAAGCGGGATTTGACTGCCCGTTGTCGCAATACATGCTGGCGGATGCGTTGGGGCTAAGTGCGGTTCACATCAACCGGGTGCTGCGTCAGATGCGGGAAAATGGAATTCTGACGTTTCGCGACGGGCATGTCACCTTCGACAATTACGCCAGACTTACAGAATTCGCGCAGTTTGACCCCACCTATCTGGATGAGCTCGGGCCACTTTTGAAGTGAGCAGCCAGTGGTCCTGGTCAATGTGCATCCACCCCGGCCGCACAATTCCCGATAATTGCGTGCTGCGTCGGACGGATCCGGGATCGCCGAAACCGTCAGGGCCGACCGCTCAGCCGCGGGGTGAGAGTGCAGGAGAGTGCCCACGATCGATAGCTGGGACGATCGTGATGGCGTCGCGCGGCGGACGAACCGGCTTTGGACGGACGAGGAGAAGCGGTCGATCTGTTTTCAGACGGCTGCGCCCGGCGTTTCGGTGGCCCAAGTGGCGCGACGCGGTCAATGCCAACCTGATCTTCAAATGGCTGCGCGATCCCCGCTATGCGCCTGACCTTGTGACGATGTCGTCGCCCGGGATGGAGCCTCGCTGTCTGCCGGTGGAGATCGTCGCGGAGGCAAAGGCACCAGTGGCTGTGCCTGCCGTCGTTGCGAACAACATTGGGATCGAGCTGGCGGGCGGTCACCAGATGCGGATCAGCGGCGGGTATGACCCTAAGTCACTGGCGCGGCTGATCCGGGGGCTGACGGCGTGAACCCGGTTCCGGCCAACTCGCGGGTCTGGCTGGCGGCCGGGGTGACGGACATGCACAAGGGCTTTGCAGCCTTGGCAGCGCAGGCCGAGGCAATGCTGAAGCAGGACCCGTTCGCCGGACATCTGTTCGTCGTCCGTGGCCGCCAGGGCGATCTGGTGAGGGTGATCTGGTGGGATGGTCAGGGGGCCTGCATGTTCCTGAAGCGGCTGGAGAAGGGGCGGTTCGTCTGGCCCTCGGTCAAGGAGGGCAAGGTCGCGTTGTCGCCCGCGCAGTTGGCAATGCTGCTTGAAGGCATTGACTGGCGGGCACCACAGCGGACATGGCGGCCCTTGGCTGCGGGATAGTCTGTCCGCCCTGCAATCAATGATTCCCACAAGGAATACAGTGGGATAAACTTCTTGTATGCTGGATCAAACCCTGTCCTTGCCGGAGGACCCCGAGGAACTGCGCAGCTTCTGGCCAAGGTCAAGGCGCAGGCGATCCTGATCGAGAAGCTGCGCCACCAGCTTGCTGGGCACCGCGCGCATCGGTTTGGCACGTCATCTCAGACAGCGGAACAGCTTCAGCTCGCCATGGAGAGTGAGCCATTGAGTCGCCATTGGTTCGAGCCCAATGGCGAACGAGATCGCAGCCGCTGCAATGACGGCATGGATGAAGCTGCCGGACATCGAGGAGAAGGACAAGCCCGGGCGCCGCCCGATCCCCGACCACATTCGCCGGATGGAAGTTGAGCAGACGCCGGGCGCTGATGCCTGCACCGATTGCGGCGGCCGCCTGCGCCGCATCGGGGAAGATGGCGAGCCCTGGTCTGCCATGTCCTGTCGGCCGAAGCGATCTTCGCGGATGACACGCCCCTCAGCATGCTCGCCCCCGGCACCGGCAAAACCCAGACAGCAAGGCTCTGGACCTATGCCCGTGATGAGCGCCCCTGGGGGGGCACCGCGCCACCGGCAGCGTTCGCCATTGGGCTCGAACCAATGGCGCCCCCATGGCTCACTATCGGTTCTCGGGCGACCGCAAGGGCCAACACCCCAGGGACCATCACACGCGGTTCCGCAGCTGGATGCATGCCCCCTCTTATGGTTTGCAAGCAAACCATTGCCGGGCAACGGACGGCTATGCCGGGTTCGAGGACCTCGACCGCTCCGGCGCCATCCGAGAAGTTGCCTGCATGGCCGCTCGCCATTGTCCTCGGACCAATGGCGGACAACGGCTCGCTCCGGCGCAAGTTCGTCGATGTCGCAAGGCTTCCCGATCGCCGAAGAAGCCATCGGCCGGATCGCCCAGCTCTATGCCGTCGAGAAACAGGCCAGAGGGTCGCCACCTGATCGGCGCGCTGAATTGCGACCCGCCCATGCCGCCCCGGTCTTCGACGACCTGGAGCGATGGCTGGTCTTGCAACTCACTACAATCTCGGGAAAATCCCCGCTCGCGGCCGCCATCCGCTATGCCCTGACCCGAATGGAACGCCTGCGGCCCTACCTCGACCACGGCATCCATGAGTTGGACAACAACGCGACAGAACGCGGCATGCGCGCCATCGCCCTCGGGCGGAAGAACTGCCACTTCGTCGGCTCCGAAGCAGTCGGCAAGGCCGCCGAAATCTCCTACACCCTGATCGAAACCGCCAAACTGAACTCCGTCGATCCCCACGCATGGCGCGCAGACACCCTGGCCGCATCCCCGACTACAAAATCACCAAGCTAGATGAACGGCTGCCTTGGCGCTGGAACCGATAGCGGTCAGGCCGGACGCTTGCCCCCCGAGGGGTCGTATGTCGCAACGGCAGCTTGAACAGGACGTCGATCGTCAGACAGAACCGAATCGCTGCACCCGAGACCCCCGAAGGACGGCTACGCGGGTTCATGCCCAAGGACACGGACCAGAGCGACATCAGCCAGATCTGGCCCGGTGACGTCGCAGCGCGGATAACTGCGGTGATGCAGAACATTTGCCACCAGGGAGGTCGGCATGATCCGCGCCGGGACCGTTGCCGATCGCGGAGACGATCATGTTGCCAGCCCCGGCCAATTGATGTGTCTGGTCCGGGTGAAGTCGCAGAGTTTGGGTCAACTTCGCCCACCTTTGCAGACGCGCCAAACTGCTTTGAACGGCCAAATTGCGTTCGAAAACGGTCGTGTTCGCCAGATCAAGGTGTCGGCTGGTATGGGGGGCAAAGTTCGATTGCGGCGCAGTCATTGGCCCCAGAAGGCAAAGATCGGCGGCTTCTCCGGTCGTCGAATTCTTTTGACAGGTCAGCCCGGAGTGGCCGCCGATCTGTCATATCACTTGGACTTTGGTCTTGGCGCCGTCACTGCGACAGCGTTCTTCATGCTGGGTGCGGCTGCGATGGTTTTCTGTACTTCCTTCTTTGGTTTCTTTTCGTCACGTCGTCGTTTCGTCATGCCCTTGGCCATGGTTCTTCTCCTTTAAAAGGCTGTCATCCGTTGACAGCGCAACAACCATAGCTGCTTGTTTTAGGAAGGCCACAGCCGTCTTGTGCGGACAGGCAGAAAGGGGTGAAAAGCGCCGATCGGGTCATGCAAAAGGTTTTGGCGCGAATACATGGCGCACCATTGTCCCGTGGCAGACAGCAAGCCAACTTGAAACATCCGAATATGCCACCGCGTCGCGCAGCCAAGCGCTGTAATTCCATGGATACGGGGCGCGCTTGGCCAGGGGCGTCAGGGGTTCGGGCCATCGGGTCAAGCCAAGGTATCAGTGCTGGACGCATTGGCACGCCAGAAACCACGCCGTCTTGCAAAAGACCACCTTCAAAAGTACCGCCCGGGCCCAGGTCGCCAAGGTCAAGGCGGGCGACCGCTGGGGGCGGGTTTCGTTGAGAAAGACGGTTCACATTCGCGCTTCGTGGCCCAGTTGTCCAGCCCCGGCATTTGGTAGATCGGATGCAGGATGGACCGATCTGGATCTGATTTCCGAATCCTGCAGATGCGTTGGTTGGGCGAGAGACCGCCGGGCGTCTTGAGCCTGCGGGCGAAGTTTC
>JAUSPL010000018.1 GCA_030656535.1 Gemmobacter sp. | reverse complement strand
GGGCTATGACATTCCAGCGTTTGCGTGAATCTGTCTATCTGACGGTGCGGACCACCGCGATGGTGTGTTGGCTGTTTGTCGGGTCCTACACGTTCTCGTCTGTGTTTTCCTATCTGGGCGGCGAGCATCTGATTTCCGAGTTCGTCAACGGGTTGTCGCTCAGCCCGTTGCAGTTCCTGTTGCTTGCACAGGTGATCATCTTCTTGCTGGGATGGCCGCTGGAATGGTCGGAAATCATCATCATCTTTGTCCCGATCTTTCTGCCGCTTCTGCCGCAGTTCGGCATTGACCCGTTGTTCTTTGGGGTGCTGGTGGCACTGAACCTGCAGACGTCATTCCTGACACCGCCGATGGCCATGTCAGCCTATTACCTAAAGGGAATTGCACCACCCGAGGTCAAGCTGACACAGATCTTCTCGGGCGTGATGCCCTATCTGGGAATGGTCATTCTGTGCATGGTGTTGATGTACGTCTATCCGCAGATCGTGTTCATGCTGCCCGAGATGATTTATGGCAAATAAACCCTATACCCCCAGCCCGTTGCTGGCGCTAAGCGCGGTCGAATTGCGCGACAGGCTGGCAAATGGCGCGGTGCGGGCGGTCGAGTATCTGGAGGCATGTCTGGCGCAGATCGCTGATCGCGAACCCGTGGTTCAGGCCTGGGCATTTCTGGATGGGGATCACGCGCTGGTCCAGGCTCGGGCGCTGGACATGCGGCGCCAGTCCGGCGCACCGATAGGCCCGCTGCATGGCGTGCCGGTCGCGTTAAAGGACATCATCGACACCAAGGGGATGCCGACCGAAAACGGCACACCGATCGACGCGGGCAGGGTTCCGCGGGCTGACGCTGCGGTGGTCGCGCGTCTGCGCGCGGCGGGGGCCATAATTCTGGGCAAGACGGTGACGACTGAAGTCGCCTTCATGACGCCCGGTCGCACGACAAACCCGCACAATCCGGGCCATTCCCCCGGCGGATCCTCGCAAGGCTCGGCTGCTGCGGTGGCTGCGGGCATGGTGCCGCTGGCCATCGGCACCCAGACCGGCGGATCGGTGATCCGCCCGGCGTCGTTTTGTGGAATCGTCGGGTACAAGCCCAGCTTCGGGCTGATCGCGCGCACTGGAATCTTGCCGCAGTCGCCTTATCTGGACACCGTCGGGGTGTTTGCCCGGAGCGTCGAAGACGCCGCTCTGCTGGCCGAAGTCCTGTGCGGGCAGGACGCAGGTGATCCGGCGACGGAACCCTTGCCCACGCCGCGCCTGCTGGCATCTGCGCGTGCCGCGCCGCCGGTGACCCCGATGTTCGCCTTTGTGCGGTTGCCCGGATACCAGGATGCCGCGCCAGACATGCGTGCCGCGATGGAGGAGTTGGCCGGGGTGCTGGGGGACCAGTGTTTTGAAGCCCCGCTGCCCAACGCCTTTGATCAGGCCGCAGGGATCCGCGAGATGATCAATTTTGCGGAAATGGCAAAGTGCTATTTCTCGTTGGAGCACCGCGGTCGCGACCGGATGTCCCCGGCCCTTCAGGCCGCGATGGACAAAGGCAAAGCGGTGCTGGCACGGGATTATCTGGCGGCGCTTGACTGGCGTTCAGTTCTGAATGCCGGTCTGGATGAGATTTTTGACCGTTGCGATGCCATCTTGACCCCCGCTGCAATCGGACCCGCGCCCGAAGGCCTGACCTCGACTGGCACCGCGATTTTCAACGGCCTCTGGACGCTGTGTGGAACCCCGGCGATCACAGTGCCCCTTTTCAGCGCCGAGAACGGCCTGCCGATGGGGGTGCAGCTTGTCGGGCGTCGCGGCGATGATGCACGGCTTTTGCGCACAGCCCGTTGGCTGGCAACCCACGTCGAAACCCTGTCGCCCCCCGATCAAGGAAAATCACGATGATCAACCGTGCTGTCGCTTTGTTTTCCTATGCTGTCCTGGTCGGGTTCGTCGGGATCCTGGTGTGGTATGTCGGGCGGATAGACTTGGCCGTGGTGGTCGTGCTGACCCTTGCTTTGGCGGGCTGGGACATCTGGTTGAACGCCGGCGAACGCGACCGCTGATGCGTCGCAGTGCCAGCCAGAGCCCCGCGCGCACGCCAATGTGACCACCTGTTCGCGCTGTAATGCGCTTACAAGACCATATCGCGCAAACGCTGGCACCGAATAGCGGGGCGGGTGCTTGAAGAAAGCGCTGGCCCCTAGTAGGGGTGTGCCAATCCTGTTTTCTTAGCGCGCGGAGCACCCGATGGCATCCTATCAATACGTCTATCACATGGACGGAGTCTCCAAGACCTATCCCGGCGGCAAGAAGTGTTTTGAGAACATCAAGCTGAACTTCCTGCCCGGTGTGAAGATCGGCGTCGTCGGCGTCAACGGTTCCGGTAAATCCACTTTGCTGCGCATCATGGCGGGCATGGACAAGGATTTTCAGGGTGAAGCCTGGGCCGCCAAGGGCGCGCGGGTCGGCTATCTACCGCAAGAACCCTGGCTGGACCCGGCGCTGGATGTGCGCGGAAACGTCATGCTTGGCGTGGCAGACAAGACCGCGATCCTTACGCGCTACAACGATCTGGCGATGAACTACACGGACGAAACCGCAGATGAAATGGCGGCTTTGCAAGACAAGATCGATGCCGAAAACCTGTGGGATCTGGACAGCCAGGTCGATATCGCGACCGAGGCCCTGCGCTGCCCGCCCGATGACGCCGATGTCAGCACGCTGTCGGGCGGTGAACGTCGCCGGGTTGCGCTATGCAAGCTGCTGCTTGAAAAGCCCGACATGCTGTTGTTGGACGAACCGACCAACCACCTTGACGCCGAATCCATCGCCTGGCTGCAAAAGCACCTGATCGAGTACGAAGGCACGATCCTGATCGTCACCCACGACCGCTATTTCCTGGATGACATCACCTCGTGGATCCTTGAGCTGGAACGTGGCCGCGGCATCCCCTACGAGGGCAACTATTCCAGCTGGCTGGAGCAAAAGGCCAAGCGCATCGCCCAAGAGGCGCGCGAGGACAAGGCCAAGCAAAAGGTCATGGAAAAGGAACTGGAATGGATCCGGACCGGCGCCAAGGCCCGGCAGGCCAAGTCCAAGGCCCGTATCTCGCGCTATAATGACCTTGCCGATCAGTCCGTGCGGGAACGGTCGTCGTCTGCCCAGATCATCATCCCCAACGGCGAACGCCTTGGCGGCAAGGTGATCGAGGTCGAGGGCATCAAGAAGCACATGGGCGACAAGCTGCTGATTGAAAACCTCAGCTTCTCGGTACCACCGGGTGCCATCGTCGGCGTGATCGGTCCGAACGGGGCAGGGAAATCGACGCTGTTTCGCATGATCACCGGACAAGAAACCCCCGACGAAGGCACTATTGTCGTCGGCGACACGGTCCATCTGTCCTATGTCGACCAGTCGCGCGACGCGCTTGATCCTGCGAAAACCGTTTGGGAAGAAGTGTCCGAAGGGCTGGAAGTGATCCACTTGGGCGACATGGAAATCAACAGCCGTGCGTATTGCGGGGCGTTCAATTTCAAGGGCGGCGATCAGCAGAAAAAGGTCGGTCTGTTGTCGGGCGGCGAACGCAACCGGGTCCACATGGCCAAGCTGCTGCGCTCGGGAGGAAACGTGTTGCTGCTTGACGAACCGACCAACGATCTTGACGTGGAAACCCTGCAGGCGCTGGAGTCGGCAATTGAAGATTTCGCCGGCTGCGCGATCATCATCAGCCACGATCGCTATTTCCTTGACCGGTTGTGCACGCACATCCTTGCGTTCGAAGGCGATGCCCATGTCGAATGGTTCGAGGGCAACTTTCAGGATTATGAGGCCGACAAGGTGCGCCGTCTGGGACCGGATTCCATCCAGCCCAAGCGCGTCAAGTACAAGAAATTCTCACGCTGAGGTCAGCCGGGGGGCCATCGGTCCCCCGGCAAAGGCCAAAAAAGAACCGCCGCTTTCGTAAGGAAGCGGCGGTTCTTTTGCATCTGTCTGGGGGATTTGTCAGCCGCTGAACAGGAAGTGCAGGACGTCGCCGTCCTTGACCTCATAGGTCTTGCCTTCGACGCGGAACTTGCCGGCCTCTTTTGCGCCGGCTTCGCCCTTGCCAGCGATATAATCGTCATAGGCGATGGTTTCGGACCGGATGAACCCTTTTTCAAAGTCACCGTGAATAACGCCCGCCGCCTGTGGTGCAAGCGTGCCCTTTGGGATGGTCCAGGCGCGGGCCTCTTTTGGGCCGACGGTGAAATAGGTCTGAAGCTCCAAAAGCTTGTACCCGGCGCGGATCAGCCGGTCCAGACCGGCCTCGTGCAGGCCCATTTCCTCAAGGAACATCGCGGCCTCATCGGCGGCAAGCTGGCTGATCTCTTCTTCGATGCGGGCAGAAATGACCACAGACGCGGCACCTTGGGCCTGTGCCATTGCGGCGACCCGGTCGGACTGGCTGTTGCCGCTCGCCGCACAAGCCTCTTCGACGTTGCACACGAACAAGACGGGCTTGGCCGTCAGCAGTTGCAACATGCGCCATTGCTTCAGGTCGTCTTCGGCAACCTTGACGGTGCGGGCAGGGCGGCCTTCGTTCAGGACGACCAGCGCTTGCCGCAGCAGACGGTACTGATCCAGGCTTTCCTTGTCGCCGCCCT